>CAYNCH010000096.1:0-6878 GCA_964395815.1 uncultured Methyloversatilis sp. | reverse complement strand
AACGAGCGCTTCGCCCGCTACCTGCGCATCGGCCTGTTCAACTACATGCACCGCAGCACCGAGATCTCGGTCGGCCCGGTGCGCGTGCAGAAATACAGCGACTTCATCCGCAACCTGGTGGTGCCGACCAACCTGAACCTGATCCAGATGAAGCCGCTGCGTGGCACAGGCCTGTTCGTCTTCGATCCGAACCTGGTCTTCCTCGTCGTCGACAACATGTTCGGGAGCGACGGCCGCTTCCATACCCGCGTCGAGGGCCGCGACTTCACCGCGACCGAGCAGCGCATCATCATGGGCATGCTGAACGTGGTGTTCGCCGAATATGCGAAGGCCTGGAAACCGGTTTACGAGGTCGAATTCGAATACGTGCGTTCGGAGATGAACACGCAGTTCGCGAACATCGCGACGCCCGCCGAGATCGTCGTGGCCTTCACCTTCACCATCGAGCTGTCGGGCAACTCGGCGGAAATGCATATCTGCCTGCCCTACTCGATGATCGAGCCGATCCGCGACGTGCTCTACAGCACGATGCACAGCGAACAGGCCGGCAGCGACACGCGCTGGACCACCATGCTGCGCCGCCAGCTGCTCGCCGCCGAAGTGGAATTGACGGCCCCGCTGGGCGGGACGACCCTCACCCTCGGCCAGGTCAAGGATCTCAAGACCGGTGACATCATTCCGATCGATATCGACGCGTTGCTCAAGGTGAAGGTGGATGGCGTGCCGCTGATGGAGTGCCGCTACGGCCTCAACAACGGTCAGTACGCCCTGAAAGTGGAAGAATTTGTGGCGCAGGAAGAAGCCACGGAGTAGAGGCCAATCATGAACGACGAAGTCCTGCAGGACGACAACCAGGTTTCCGACGACGACTGGGCCGCCGCAATGGGCGAGCAGGCAGCTGCCGAAGCGACGACACCACCGCCCGCGGCCCAGCCCGCGCAGATTTTCGAGCAGTTTTCAGGCAGCGCGGACGCCAATGCCAATCATGGCCTGGAGCTCATTCTCGATATCCCCGTGCAGCTGACCGTCGAACTCGGCCGCACCAAGATCTCCATCCGCAACCTGCTGCAACTGGCCCACGGCTCGGTGGTCGAACTTGACGGCCTCGCCGGCGAGCCGATGGATGTGCTGATCAACGGCACGCTGATCGCGCAGGGCGAAGTGGTGGTGGTCAACGACAAGTTCGGCATTCGCCTCACCGATGTCATCACGCCGCAGGAGCGGATGCGCAAGCTGAATAAATAGCATTAGCGCCCCTTTCACCCTGTAATTCGCCCTTCGCCCGTACGGGCGAGGCATAAGCTTCGTGGCCATGTCGCCACGCCTCCTGCTTTTCGCCTGCCTGTTCCTGGCAGTCCCGGTCGTCCATGCCGCGGAAGTCGGCGCTGGCGGAACGGCGGCCGCCGGATCGACCGTCACCGCCAGCATGGGCTCGGCACCCGACCTCGGTTCCAGCGCCTTGCAGATGATCTTCGGCCTGCTGCTGGTACTCGGGCTGCTGCTCGGTACGCTATGGCTGCTCAAGCGGATCAGCCAGCCACGCGGCCATGTCGCCGGCCTGCTGCGCGTCGTTGCCGGCGTCGCCGTCGGTTCGCGCGAACGGGTGGTGATCCTCGAACTGGGCAACAGCTGGCTGGTGCTCGGTGTCGCGCCCGGACAGGTCTCGACGCTGGCCGAGATTCCGCGTCAGGAAATTCCCGCGGGCACCACGCCCAAGGATTTCGTCGGCCAGCTGGCCGAACGTCTGCGGAAAAATGCGTAAAGCCCTGCTGGGCGCCGTCCTGCTGGCGCCGACTTTAGTGCTCGCGCAGGCCCTGCCCGCCATCACCAGCACGCCTGCAGCCGGCGGCGGCACGCAATGGTCGCTGTCGATCCAGACCTTGCTGCTGATCACCGGCCTGACCTTCCTGCCGGCGCTGCTGCTGATGATGACCAGCTTCACGCGCATCATCATCGTCTTTTCGCTATTGCGCCATGCGCTCGGCACCCAGACCTCGCCACCCAACCAGGTGCTGATCGGGCTGGCGCTGTTTCTCACCTTTTTCATCATGGCGCCGGTGGGCGAGAAGATCTACGCCGATGCCTACCTGCCGCTGTCGGAAAACCAGATCAGCTTCCAGCAGGCGCTGGAGCGCGGGGCGGTGCCGCTGCGCGCCTTCATGCTCAAGCAGACACGCGATGCCGACCTGGCGTTGTTCACCAAGATCTCGCGGGGACCGACACCCGAAAAGGTCGATGATGTGCCGCTGACGGTGCTGATCCCCGCCTTCGTCACCTCGGAGCTCAAAACCGCCTTCCAGATCGGCTTCATCGTCTTCATTCCCTTCCTCATCATTGACATGGTGGTCGCTTCCGTATTGATGTCGATGGGCATGATGATGATGTCGCCCGTGATCGTCGCCCTGCCGTTCAAGATCATGTTGTTCGTACTCGTGGACGGCTGGCAGCTGGTCATCGGCTCGCTCGTCACGAGTTTCGGCTAGCCTACCGGAGAATCGTCATGACCCCCAGCACCGTCATCGAAATTGGCCGCCAGGCGGTCGAGATCACCATCCTCGTTTCCGCACCGCTGTTCATCGCCGCCCTGGCGACCGGCCTGCTGATTTCGATCTTCCAGGCGGCCACGCAGATCAACGAGGCGACGCTGTCCTTCGTGCCGAAGCTGATCATCGTCTTTATCACCCTGATCGTCGCCGGCCCGTGGATGATCACGCTGCTGACCGACTACATGCAGCGGCTCTACGGTTCGATTCCCGGCATGATCGGCTAGCTGCGCTGCCATGATCTCCTTCACCAGCGCGCAGCTCGACGCCTGGCTGACGGCCTTTCTCTTTCCGCTGGCGCGCATCATGGGCCTGCTGGCCAGCGCGCCGGTGTTCAACAACCGCGCCCAGCCTGCCCGCATCCGGCTCGTCGTCGGACTCGTCATCACGGTGGCACTGGTGCCGGTACTCCCGCCGATGCCGGCCGTCCCCCCGGGCTCCTGGATCGGCATGGCGATCCTTGCCCAGCAGGTGCTGATCGGCCTGCTGCTCGGCTTCACGCTGCGCATCGCCTTCGCCGCCATCGACGTCGCCGGCGAACTGATCGGCATGCAGATGGGCCTGTCCTTCGCCGTGTTCTACGATCCGCAGGCCGGCGGCCAGACGCCCGTGCTCGCCGAGTTCCTCGGCCTGATCACGACGCTGATCTTTCTTGCGCTGAACGGCCATCTGCTCACCCTGCAGGTACTGGCCGAAAGCTTCCGGCTGCTGCCGGTCGGCACTACACCCTTCGGTGCCGGCGGCTTCGCCGCCTTTCTGGCGTGGTCATCGACGCTATTCTCCGCCGGCTTGCTGCTGGCCCTGCCGCTGATCGCCGCCCTGCTGATCGCCAACCTCGCGATGGGCGTACTGGCACGCGTCGCCCCGCAGCTGAACGTCTTCGCCGTCGGCTTTCCGGTCACGCTGATGGCCGGCTTCATCGTGATGATGTTCATGATCCCCTACTTCGGGGCGGCAATGGAAAAACTCTTCGACGGCGCGTTCCGCGCGATGGCCGAAATCATGCGCGCCGGTGCCTCCGGTTGACCGGGCTGATCAGCTGCTCTTCTTGACGAAGCGGACGACACCTTCGGCGGTGCGTTGCGACCCCAGTACCGAAGACTCCATCCCTTCCGAATATTCGACCACCTCGTAGCTGGCATAACCGCCAGCACGCATCAGGTCTTTGGCGCGGCGATGGAAGATCACCCGGGCCTCGCCCGCCCCGCCGGCGTAATAGCGCTTCATGGCCAGATTCATGCGCACATGATGGCCGGGGAAACGCGCCTCCTCGATAGCCCAGTTCGGCGCAAGCGGATCGAGGATCAACCAGGCCGCGGCGGCGTAGGTACCCCAATACACCAGTTTTTCGAGCGGGTACGAGACCGATGGACCGAGGGTGACCACGGCATCCGGGATCAGCGGCCCGCCGATGGCGGACACCGTCGACTTTGCTAAAGATTCCGTCGCATTACCGATACCACCGGATGAATTCATGCCATTGGGGGAATTGGCGCAGGCCGACAGCAACACCGCAACAGTGCTGATGGCCAAAAGTCGGCGCTGGCGGGACGGCATCTCGAACGCGTTCATCGGATGTAGTCGAACAGGGTCAGCTGTGAAATACGGCTGAAGGACTGCTGGGCCGCCTGCAGCTCCATCTGCTGGCGCGTCAGCTTGGTAATGGCATCGGCGTAGTCGAGATCCTGCAGACGCGACAGGGTTTCCTCGTACTGGATGTTGAGGTCTTCACCGACCGAGTCGAGACTATCGACTTCGGCCAAGCCCGAACCGAACACTGCACGGGCCGACAGGATGCTGTCTTCGGCGCGCGACAGATTGGTGAGCATCGCCCCGAGTTCGTTGCTGAGCTGGACGTTGCCCATCGTTTCGATCGGCTTGCCGCTCTCGAGGAGCCTGATCGTGGTGGCCAGCGTATCGAACACGCTCTGGCTCTCGCTGGCGCGCACCTTGAACGCATCGCCGCTGGCCGGATCACCGTTGATCGTCACGCTGATGCCGAAGTCGGTAATGGTGTCCGCCCCGTAAGGTACCGCCAGGCCCGAGAAGTCAATCGCATCGCCACTCTCGAACACGCGGGTGAAGGTATTGCCACTGCCGCCGGCCGTCGATGCACCATCGGTGAACAACGACCTTTCGGTTTCCGCATCGACCAGGTCGTAATAGGTGGTCTTCGGGTTGGCGAGATCCTGTGGGTCCTGCCAGAAGCGTATTTCGAGGTTGCGCGAGTTGGCCGGGTGGTTCCACTTAGCCTCGTCGAGCACATCGCCGGTACCGATGATGCCACTGCCCGTGTTGTAGGCCATCTCGGTCTTGGCCGCCGTGACAAAGTAGCCGTTGCCGCTGTAGTCCTCGCTCGTCTTGATCGTGAAAGCATCGCCACTGGCCGGGATGCCGGCGATCTTGACGCTGGCGCCGAAGTCATAGACGCCCGCGGGAGTTGGCCCCGCATTCGCCAAACTGATCGTCGTTCCGGCTGCGGAGGGAATAAAAGGCTTGTACGTCGAAGCTGTCGACGATGGTCCGAGCGGCGAACTGTTCAAGCTATTGCCCGTCGTCGCATCGACGACGTCGTAATAGGTTGCTCCGGCACCACCACCCCGCGCATTCTGCACATCGACCCAGAAACGGATCTCGAGATCTCCGTTATTGCCGCTCTGGCTCCACTTGATCGGATCGCTGACACTACCGGCATCGATCGTCGCCCGCGCTGCGTTGGCGGTAATGTTTTTTTCGGTGACGGCAATATCCGTCGCCGTGCGTTCGACCGTAAAGCTGTCGCCGGCACTTGGCGAACCCGTGAACACCAGGCTCGCGCCGTAATCGAATGTCGGCCCGGCATCGGCCAGATTGATCGGCGAACCACTCGTGTAGGTCCCCGTGTGGAAGGTCGTGCCATTGCCGTCGACAAAAGCGTAGGCGGTCTCGCTGGTGAACTGGATGTCGAAGCTGCCCGTCGTCAGCGGTGCCGCAAGCGTTGCCGTTCCCTCGTAGGTAATGTGCGTCGCATTCACGCTCTTGTCGTTCTGGGTCGATGTCGCGAATACGCCATTGCCGTTCTTGATGCGCATGAAGATGTCGTTGCCGGACTGGCTGATACCCAATTGCCGCGAGTTCGATACCTGCAGGGCGCGCTGCCCGTCATCCCCGAGATAGCGCACGCCATCTTCGACGCTGCCGGCGAACGGCTTGTTGCCGATCTGGAATCCGCCGAACAGACTGTTACCCAGCCCATCCTTGGCATTGGCGAGGGCGACGAGTTCCTCGAAACGCTGGCGCAACTCCAGGGCGATGCTGCGCCGATCCTGCGTAGACAAGGCGGCATCGCCGGCCTGTACGGTCAGTTCGCGTACCCGCCCAAGCAGATCGGTGACCGACTGCAATTGGGCATCGGCAATGCCGGCGGCACTCTTGACGTTGTTGCGGGTCTCGGCCTGGGCCTTGTTGGCCGCCATGGACTGCTGGACCTCGAGCGCCCGGGCGGCGGCGACCGGATCGTCCGATGGAGCAAGGATCCGCCGGCCCGTCGAGAGCTGCTGCTGGGTACGCAACAGGGTGCTCGTGCGATTCTGCATGCTGGCGAGGCCACTGTCGTAGATCATTCCGGTACTTACACGCATGATGTGCTCCTATCGCCACGCTTAGCGCGCGATGGCGAGAACCTCCTCGAAAAGCGAACTGGCGAGATTCATCATCTTCGCCGCCGCCTGATAAGCCTGCTGGTAGCGCAAAAGGTTTGCCGCCTCTTCATCGAGATTGACGCCGGAGGCGCTTTGCATCGCGTTTTGCCCCTGCGTCACCAGATTTTGCTGGGCCTGCTGCGCGACCTCGAGTTCGCGCGCCTTGTTGCCGACCTGGCTGACCATCTGGGCGTAGGAAGACTGGAAGGTCGCCGTCCCCTCGCCCATCGTGTTGGTCTGCTGCAGCAGACCGAGCGCGAGCAGGTTGCGGGCATCGCCCACGCCCGACGGGTTCGGGCCGACCATGAAGCGATCACCCTCGACAGGCACACCGCTGACCTCGAAGCGCACGCCGTTGAATTCGATCGTGCTGTTGGCCACGAAGTCGACGTAGTCGCCGGTACCGTCGGTCGGATCCATGAGGAATTCCTGCACCGTGCCGTCCGGACGCGTCAAGGTCACGCGACTGCCCGCCGGAAAACCTTCGAGCCGCGCGGGCAGGACGGACGGACTGGTCTGGGCCTGACGATAGGTCAGGGTGATCTCCTTGACCGGCAGGCTCGTGCTTTGCATGACGAAAGCGGGGGCCAATACAGCAGCACTTGTTACCGTCGGCTCGCTGACGGTAACCGACGTCGTCGCAGTAATTCGTAAT
>CAYNCH010000095.1:0-6969 GCA_964395815.1 uncultured Methyloversatilis sp. | reverse complement strand
CGGATTTCTGCCAGCGCGTCGATGCCGGCGAGGACACCGCGATCGATCCCTACGCGGCCGAACACCCGTCCGAATTTTTCGCCGTCGCCAGCGAGCTGTTCTTCGAGGCCCCGGCGCTGTTGCGCAGCACCTATCCGGCGGTGTTCGAACAGATGTGCCGCTTCTACCGTCAACGGCCGACATGAAAAGTCGGCGCCGGCAGGACGGCACAGGACGGCGCTGTTATTGCATCGCAACAAATCTCGGGTAAGAATGGCGCCTATAACACCACAGGGAGTTCCCATGAGCAGCCTCGACGTCTTCGAAACCATCGAAAACCGTACCTACGACGAAATCCAGGTCGGCGATAGCGTCACCCTCGTGCGCACCTTGCGCCCGGAAGACATCCAGATGTTCGCCATCATTTCCGGCGACATGAATCCGACGCACGTCGATCCCGAATACGCCCGCTCCTCGCAGTTTCGCGAGGTCGTCGGCCATGGCATGTGGGGCGGCATGCTGTTTTCCAACATCCTCGGCACCCAGTTTCCCGGCCCCGGCACCGTCTATGTCGACCAGAGCTTCCACTTCGAGCGCACGGTGCGCATCGGCGACACGCTGACCGTCACCGTCACCTGCCAGCGCAAGTTCGACCACAACCACCACATCATCTTCGACTGCGACTGCATCAATCAGGACAAGGAACGCGTCATCCGCGGCTCGGCCGAGGTGATCGCCCCGACCGAGAAGGTACGCCGGCCCAAGGTGGCACTGCCCGAGATCAAGCTTTCGGCCACCAAGACCGCACGTTACGAGCACCTGCTGGAAATCACGCAGGGGCTCGCGCCGATCCCGATGGCGGTCATCCATCCCTGCGATGCCGAATCGCTCAAGGGCGCACTGCAGGCGCGCGACCGCGGCCTGATCGACCCGACGCTGGTCGGCCCCGAGGACAAGATCCGCAAGCTCGCCGAGGAACTCGGCCTCAACCTCTACGGTTGCCAGTTCCTCAACGTGCCGCACAGCCACGCCTCGGCGGAATCGGGCGTCGCGCTGGCCCGCGAGGGTGCAGTCGAGGCGCTGATGAAGGGCTCGCTGCACACCGACGAACTGATGAGCGAAGTCGTCGACAAGGCCACCGGCCTGCGCACCGAGCGCCGCATCAGTCACGTCTTCATGATGGATGTGCCGACCTACCCGCGTCCGCTGCTGATCACCGACGCGGCGGTCAACGTTGCCCCCGACCTCGTCACCAAGGTCGACATCGTGCAGAACGCCATCGATCTCGCGCGCATGCTCCACATCGCCGAGCCGAAGGTGGCGATCCTCGCCGCGGTCGAGACGGTGAACCCGAAGATGATCGCCACGCTCGACGCCGCCGCACTGTGCAAGATGGCCGATCGCGGCCAGATCAAGGGCGGCGTGCTCGACGGCCCGCTTGCCTTCGACAACGCGATCTCCGTCGTCGCGGCACGCACCAAGGGCATCAAGTCCATCGTCGCCGGCCAGGCCGACATCCTGCTGGTGCCGGACATCGAATCGGGCAACATGCTCGCCAAGCAGCTGGAGTACCTCGCCGACGCGCTCTCCGCCGGCATCGTGCTCGGCGCCCGCGTGCCGATCGTGCTAACCTCGCGCGCCGATTCGGCGCAGACGCGCACGGCCTCGACCGCCATCGCGATGGTAATGGCGCATGCGAAACGCGCCGCCGGAAAGTGAGGACGGGATGGCCGATGCACTGCTGACGCTCAACGCCGGCTCCTCGTCGATCAAGTTCGCGCTGTTCCCCCGCGGCAATCCCGTCCCGGCGCAGCCGGAACTGGTCGGCCAGATCGACGGTATCGGCGCCCGCCCGCACCTCAAGGCGAAGGACGCGCAAGGCCATGTGCTCGACGACGCCGACCTGCCCATCGACGGGGATGGACAGCATCGCGCGGCGCTGGGACATCTGGTCGAATGGCTGCATGCCCATGAATCCGGCTGGACCATCGCCGGCGTGGGCCACCGCGTCGTGCATGGCGCCCAGGACTATTCACAGCCGATCCGCCTCGACGACGCCACGGTCGAGCACCTCAAGACCTTCATTCCGCTCGCCCCCCTGCACCAGCCGCACAACCTCGCCGGCATCGAGGCGATGCGCGCGGCCCTGCCCGGCATCCCGCAGGTCGCCTGCTTCGATACCGCCTTTCACCGCAGCCAACCCGCCATCGCCCAGCTGTTCGCCTTGCCACGGCGCATCACCGCACAGGGCGTGCGCCGCTACGGCTTTCACGGCCTCTCCTACGAGTACATCGCCGACGTGCTGCCGCAGCACCTGCCATCGCACCAGGCCAATGGCCGTGTCATCGTCGCCCACCTCGGCAACGGCGCCTCGATGTGCGGCATGGTCGGGCGCAAGAGCCAGGTCACGACGATGGGTTTCACCGCCGTCGAGGGCCTGATGATGGGCACGCGCACCGGCGCGCTCGACCCGGGCGTGCTGCTCTACCTGATGGACTACGACGGCATGGATGCCAAGGCGCTGACCAAACTGCTCTACAAGGAGTCCGGCCTGCTGGGGGTCTCGGGCATCAGTCAGGACATGCGCGAGCTGCTCGCTTCCGGCCAGCCCGAGGCGCAGGAAGCCGTAGACCTGTTCTGCTACCGCATCGTGCGCGAGATCGGCTCGCTGGCCGCCGCGCTTGGCGGCCTCGACGCGCTGGTCTTTACCGGCGGCATCGGCGAGCATGCCGCGCCGGTGCGTGCGCAGGTGTGCGCGCAACTCGGCTGGCTGGGGCTGGATTTCGACACCGCGGCCAATGCCACCGACGCAGAGTGCATCAGCACCCGGACCAGCCGTGTTGCAGCGCTGGTGTTGCCGACCAACGAGGAGTGGATGCTGGCCCGGCATACGGCGGAGCTGCTGTAGGCCGCATCGGCGGTAAAAAGTCGGCACTGGCGGGACGGCGTCCCGTGGGAATATGCCCGCTACAATCGGCACGTGACCCTACCCGATCCCGCACCGCCCGCCAAGGCTCCTGCCCCGTTCATCCGTGCTCCGGCCAGAGCACTCGCCATCGCACTGGCGATCGCGGTGCTGATCGCCTGTATCCTGCTGTGGCGACAGGCCGGCGATCCGCCGCCGATTCGCATCGGCGTGCTGCACTCCCAGACCGGCACCATGGCCGTCAGCGAACAGCCGCTGATCGCTGCCGTGGAGCTGGCGGTCGATGAAATCAACGCCGCCGGCGGCCTGCTGGGACGACGCATCGAGGCCGTGGTGGCGGATGGCCGCTCGGATCCGGCCGTATTCGCCGCCGAGGCGGAACGCCTGATCGACCGTGAACATGTGGCGGTGCTGTTCGGCTGCTGGACATCCGCCTGCCGCCAGGCCGTCAAACCGGTCATCGAGGCACGCCGGCACCTGCTCTTCTATCCCGTGCAATATGAAGGCATGGAGCAGTCGCCGCACATTCTCTACACCGGTGCGGCGCCCAACCAGCAGATCCTCCCCGGAGCACGCTGGGCCCTGCAGACCTTCGGCAAGCGCGTCTACCTGCTCGGTTCCGACTATGTTTTTCCGCGCACGGCCAACCGCATCCTGCGCGACCTGATCGAGGCAAACGGTGGCCAAGTGCTCGCCGAACGCTACCTGCCGCTGGGCGCCGCCGACTTCGCGCCGGTGATCGCCGACCTGCATCATCACCGGCCCGACATCGTGCTCAGCACGATCAATGGCGACAGTAACGGCGCCTTTTTCGACGCGCTCGTCGCGGCACAGCTGCATGAGCAGCCGCTGATGTCCTTCAGCGCCGCCGAGCCGGAAATGCATCGCTGGGGCGGTGGGCGGCTGACCCGCCACTACGGTACCTGGAGCTACTTCCAGTCGCTCGTCAGCGAAAGCAACACCCGCTTCGTGCAGCAGTTTCGCCAGCGTCTCGGGCCGGAGGCCGTGACCAGCGACCCGATCAAAGCCGCCTACAACGGCGTGCTGCTATGGGCGGATACGGTGCGCACCGTCCGCAGTGCCGAGACGGTGCGCGTGAATGGCAACAGCCTGTTGCGTGCCAGCCGCGCCGATCCCGGCGGTATCGTGGCGGTGGATGCGGCCTCGCGTCACCTCTGGAAACGGGTGCGCATCGGACAGGTGATGCCCGATGGCCAGTTTCACGAGCTGTACGCCTCGCAGTCGCTGATCCGTCCTACCCCCTGGCCAAGCTATCGCAGCCGGGAGGCCTGGCGGCAACTGACCGGGGGTGTGCCATGAACCGGCCTCCGCTGCGTCCAATGCACTCGCCGCCTCTTGTATCGCGCCTGCTGATCGCCTTCCTGCTGCTGACACTGGTGCCGCTGACGCTTCTCTCCTGGCTGCAGTTGCGCGGCTTCGAGACCACGGTCACGGATACCCAGCTCGACAACCTGACCTCGCTGGCCGACAAAAAAACCGACCAGATCAACACCTATCTGGACGAACGCCAGGGCAACGGTCTGCTGATCGCCCGTCTCAACGCCACGCGCACCGCCCTGAGCAGCCAGCTGGGGAAAGCCGAAGTGCAGCCGCTGTCCAGTGTCGCAACACAACATGGCCGCATCGATCTCGACACCCTCTACCAACCGCTGCTCGACAGCTTCGCCTATCACGACCTGTTGCTCATCGACGCGGCCGGCAATGTCGTCTACTCGGCAATCAAGGAAGCGGATCTCGGCACCAACGTCAATACCGGGCCATATCGCGATTCCCATCTGGCGCACGCCCATCGGGAAGCACTGGCCTTGCTGGACAGCCAGATGACGCCCGCCGCGCGCTACGCCCCCTCCGGCGATAAGCCGGCGATCTTCTTCGTGGCACCGGTCTTCGACGCGGGGCGCGCCATCGGCACGGTGGCCTTGCAACTGGATTTGCGCCAACTGCTGGCCGTCACCAATGATCCGACCGGCCTCGGCACGACCGGTGAAACGGTGCTGGCGCAACGCAACGGTGGTCAAGCTTTGTATATCGGGGCACTGCGACACTTTCCCGATGCCGCATTCACCCGTCAGGTACCGGTAAGTACCACACCGCCGCCGATGCAGGCCGGCTTGAATGGCGAAAATGGTCGCGGCATGACCATCGACTACGCGGGCATTCCGGTCGCTGCCGCCTGGCGGCACCTGCCCGCACTCGGCTGGAGCATGGTGGTGAAGATCGACGCCAGCGAGGTGCTCGTTCCGGTGCAGCACATGCGCAACTTCAGCTATGTGCTGCTCGGCATCCTGCTGCTCGCGGCAACGACGGCTGGCCTGATCTTCGGCCGCAGCCTGATCGTACCGATCCGGCGCCTGACCGCAGCGACCGAACGCATTTCAGCCGGTGAATTGCGCGAACGCGCTCCGGTTGAAGGTTCCCCTGAATTGCGCGAACTGGCGCACAGCTTCAACCGCATGGCCGACCAGCTGGTCGAGGAGCAGGCGCGCCTCGAGGCCCGCGTACGCGAGCGCACCGCAGAACTCGTGCGCAGCGAGACGTTGCTCAACCGTGCGCAGGCGCTGGCGAAGATTGGCGGCTGGCAACTCGATCTCGTCACCAATCGCCTGTCCTGGTCCGACGAAACCTGCCGCATGTTCGGTACGCCGGCGGGCGTGCCGCTGGCCTACGAGGATTTCATCCAGCGCGTCCATCCGGACGACCGTGCGGCGGTCGATGCCGCCTGGGCGGCAGCGCTGCAGGGCGCTCCTTACGATTTCACGCACCGTATCGTGGTCGCTGGCGAAACCCGCTGGGTGCGCGAGATGGCCGAATTCAGCTTCGCCACCGACGGCAGCCTGGCCAGCGCGATCGGCACGGTGCAGGACATCACCGACCGTGTGCGCAGCAGCGCCGAATACCAGGCCATCCTGCGTGCCGCACTCGACGGTTTCGCCATGGTCGATCCGCACGGTATGTTCGTCGAGGTCAATGATGCCTATTGCCGCATGGTCGGCTATTCCCGCGAGGAACTGCTCGGGATGCAGGTATCGGACCTGGAAATGATCGAGCATCCCGAGGAAACAAGCGCCCACATCGAGAGGATCCTCACCACCGGGTCGGACCGCTTCGAGACCCGTCATCGCCATCGCGACGGACATCCGATCGATGTCGAAGTCAGCGTGAACTTTCTGGAAATCGGTGAGGGCCGGATGGTGGTCTTCCTGCGCGACGTGACCGAGCGCAAGCACGCCATGCGCCAATTGCGCGACAGCGAGGAGTTGCTGCGCTCGGCGATCGAGACCATCGGTGAAGCATTCGTCGTGTACGACCCGGACGACCGCCTCGTCATCTGCAACGATCAATATCGCGAGATCCACCGCACCTCGGCAGCGATGATCCAGCCTGGCAACAGCTTTGAATCGATCATTCGCTACGGCCTGGCCCACGGGCAATACACGCAGGCTGCAGGCAACGAAGAGGCGTGGATCGCCGACCGTCTGGCCGCTCATCGCAGCGGTGCTGCCGACATGATCCAGCGCCTCGATGACGGCCGCTGGCTGCGCATCCGCGAACGCAAGACGGCGACCGGCTATATCGTCGGTTTCCGTGTCGATGTTACCGAGATCTATCAGGCGAAGGAGGCGGCGGAGGCGGCCAACCGCGCGAAATCGGAATTCCTCGCCAACATGAGCCACGAGATCCGCACGCCGATGAATGCGATTCTCGGCCTCACCCAGCTGGTGCTCGACACGCCGCTGGTGGCCAGCCAGCGCGACTTCCTGACCAAGGCGCTCAACTCCGGCCGCGCCTTGCTGGGCATCCTCAACGACATTCTCGATTATTCCAAGATCGAGGCCGGCCGCATCGACATCGAGCGCATACCCTTCATGATCGAAACCCTGGTGCGCGAAGTGGGCGACCTGTTCGCTGCGCGGCTCGCCGAAAAGGGCATCGAACTGGTCATCGACATCGACCCTGCTCTGCCCGAGCACGTGATCGGCGACCCCCTGCGGCTGCGCCAGGTGCTGTCCAACCTGGTCGGCAACGCCATCAAGTTCACCGAG
>CAYNCH010000094.1:0-7048 GCA_964395815.1 uncultured Methyloversatilis sp. | reverse complement strand
TGCGATCAACGCCATCATTTCGGCCGCGCATCCGCACAGTTTCCTCGGCATCAATATGCAGGGCCGTTCGTCGGTGGTACGCACGCACGGCAACCGCTACGGCCACCTCGTACTGCGTGGCGGTGGCGGCCGGCCGAACTACGACACGGTAAGCGTGGCGATCGCCGAACAGGCGCTGGCCAAGGCCGGCCTGCCTCAGAACGTCGTGGTCGACTGCTCGCACGCCAACAGCTACAAGAAACCTGAACTACAGCCGCTCGTCATGCACGACGTGGTGAACCAGATCCGCCTCGGCAACCGCTCGATCGTCGGCCTGATGATCGAAAGCAACCTCGAAGCCGGCAACCAGCCGATTCCTGACGATCTCGCCGGGCTCAAGTACGGCTGCTCGGTCACCGACGCCTGCATCGACTGGCCGACGACCGAAAAGATGGTGCGCGAGGCCTACGATGTCCTGCGCGGCCCGCTGGCCGGAAGGAAGGCACCGTGATGGACGCGCCCCTGACGCTGATCAAACCCTTCCGTGGCCTGCGCCCTGCCCCGGGACGTGCCGCCGAGGTCGCCGCACCGCCTTACGATGTGTTGTCCTCCGCAGAGGCGCGCCTTCGCGCGGCGGGGAAACCCTGGTCATTCCTGCATATTTCCAAGCCGGAGATCGATCTGCCGGCCGAGATCGATCCCTACGATCCCGCCGTCTACGCCAAAGCCGCCGAAAACCTCGCACACATGATCAATGAAAACGTGCTGGTCCGGGATGCCGCCCCCTGCTATTACGCGTATCGCCTCAACATGGGCGCACACGAACAGACCGGACTGGTCGCCAGCGCCTCGGTGGCCTGCTACAACGCCAACCGCATCCGCAAGCATGAATTCACGCGCCCCGACAAGGAGGACGACCGCGTGCGCCAGATCGAGGCGACCAATGCCCAGACCGGCCCCGTGCTGCTCGCCTACCCCTCCTCCGCCACCGCCGATGCGCTGATCGCGAAGATCGCGCAGGGCGAGCCGGCCGCGGACGTGACGGCCGACGACACGATCCGCCACCGCATCTGGGTTTGCGACGCTGCCGAGCAGGTCGAGGCGATCACCCGCTGTTTCGACAACATGGAGGCGCTCTACATCGCCGATGGCCATCACCGCTCTGCAGCGGCAGCACGCGTCGCCGCGGCACGCCGGCGCGAAGACTGCCTCCAGTCCGCCGACTACTTCCTCGCCGTGATCTTCCCGCAGTCGCAGATGCAGATCATGGACTACAACCGCGTGGTGAAGGATCTCAATGGTCTGACCGCGGAGGCATTCATCCAGCGGCTGGAAGAGAAATTCCGCGTCTCGCCCGCCGCTGAAGCCGTGCGGCCGCAAAGCCCCGGCGAGATCGGGCTTTACCTGCCGCAGCGCTGGTATCGGCTCAATCTCGATCCGCAGTTTTTCTCCACCGACCCGGTGGCCGGCCTCGACGTTTCGCTGCTGTCCGAACACGTGCTCGGTCCGCTCCTCGGCATCACCGATCTGCGCCGCGACAAGCGTATCGATTTCGTCGGCGGCATGCGCGGGCTGGAAGAGCTGGAAAAGCGCGTCGACGCGGGCGAGATGGCGGCGGCCTTCGCCATGTATCCCACGCGCATGAATCAGTTGATGGATGTCGCGGACAGCAACCAGGTGATGCCACCCAAGTCGACCTGGTTCGAACCGAAGCTGGCCGACGGTCTCGTATCCCACGTTCTCGACTGACACCCGGCAAGCATTCGCCCCTTCCCTGAAGGGATGCAATTCGCCATAATCCATCTTCATAAAACCGGGGAGCGGGATGCATGGGGAGCAAGGGGGAGGTCAGGGGGGGAAATAGCGCTGGCGCACGGCAGCAGATCGATCGCTTGCGCCAGGAACTCGACCAGCGCGAAAGCGAGATCGCGCTGCTGCTGGAAAGCAGCCAGCTGATCGGCAGCGCGCTCGACCTCGATGCCGTCTTCATCTCCATTGCCGATCGGGCGCGCGCCCTGATCAAGTCCGATACCGTCCTCGTCCCGCTGCTCAATGCCGACCGTACCGCCTACACCTACCGCGCCGGGGTGGGAGTGAATGCGGACGAAATCGTCGGCCAGTCCCTGCCCATCGAATTCGGCCTGTGCGGCTGGGTACTCCGCCACCAGCGTCCGTGGTGGCTTGGTGCGTTGTCCGAACTGAGCGACGAGGAACGCAATCTGTGGGAACACGAGGCCGGCAGCGTGCTGCTGGTACCGCTGGTTGGTCGGCGTACCTACCTCGGCGGATTGGCGGGCATCAACAAGCAGGGAGGCGGCAGCTTCAGCCAGCGCGACCTCAAGCTGCTGCAACTGTTCGCCGCTCAGGCCGCGATCGCCATCGAAAATGCCATGGCGATGGAAAAGATCGAGTTGGCACGACGCGAGGCGGAAATCCAGCGCCACGAATTGCAGCGCCTCAACAAACGGCTCAATGCCGCCAACCTGCAGCTCGAACAGATGTCCCTGTTCGACGCACTGACGGGGCTGCCGCCCCGCACGCTGGTCCGCGACCGCGTCCATCACGAAATCGAGGCGGCCCGTGCCACGGGCGACGCGCTGGCCATCCTGCTGATCGACGTCGACAAATTCCAGGACATCAACAACAGCTACGGGCAGGAAATCGGCGATGCCCTGCTCCAGGAACTCGCCCGGCAGGTCGGCAGTGCGCTGAAGCCCGGCAGCACGCTGAGCCGCGTCTCCGGTGACGAATTCGCTGCCCTGGTCTGCAATGCCGGCGAAGCGGAAGCGATCGCCATTGCCCACGCGATGAGCGAGCGGCTCGCCAACGGCATTGCCGCCGGCGAACATCGCATCAGTGTCGGCGCCAGTATCGGCATCGCTGTCTATCCCGCCCAGGGCGCCGATCTCAGTGCGCTGATGAAAAGTGCCGATCTCGCCATGAATGGCGCAAAACGGAACCATTCCGGCGTGCATGTCTTCGACCCGGCCAGCGACCTGCCGGTGGCCGGGCGTTTCGCCCTGACGCAGCATTTGCGCGCTGCGCTCGAGCGCAGCGAATTCACTCTCTACTACCAGCCGAAGCTCGATCTCTCCTCAGGCCAGATCTGCAGTTGCGAGGCGCTGGCCCGCTGGCCGCATCCGGAGCGGGGCATGGTACCGCCCGACATGTTCATCTCGGCCCTGGAACAGACCGGGCTGATCCTGCCCTTCACGCGCTGGCTGCTCATCACGGCACTTCGCCAGCAGCAGGCGTGGCGCAGCCGTGGCTGGGAAATCGACATGGCCATCAACGTACCGCCGGTCGTCCTGATGAATCCTGAATTCATCGCCATGCTCGACATGCAGGGCCCCGTGACCGGGTTGACGCTGGAAATCACCGAGAATGTTTTCCTCGGTGATCTGGACCGGCTCTCCGCCGTAGTCGCACGCATCCGCGAACAGGGCATCGCTCTGTCGATCGACGACTTTGGCACCGGCTATTCCTCGCTGCAACGCCTGCGCCGGACGGCGGTGAGCGAAATCAAGATCGACCGCTCCTTCGTCAAGGACATGCTGGCCAACAAGGACGATGCGGTGATCGTGCACTCGACCATCGAGCTCGCCCACAACCTCGGCCTGCGTGTCGTCGGCGAAGGCGTCGAGGACGCGGCGACGCTCGCGCGGCTCGCCGAGCTGGGCTGCGACAGCCTGCAGGGCTATCACATCTGCCGGCCGATGCCACCGGACATGCTGGAAGACTTTTACGCCCGCTCGGCCTGGCCGCCGCAGCGCGTCACCTCGGTCCAGGCGCAGGCCTGAAGGTCCACGAAAAACGGCCGCCACGGCGGCCGTTTCTTGCTCTTGCCTTGCCTGGATCAGAGCGCCTTCAGTGCCGCCGCGTAGTCCGGTTCGTCAGCGATTTCGGGCACCAGTTGGCTGTGCAGCACCTTGTCATTCTCGTCGAGAACGACGACGGCGCGCGCGGTGAGGCCGAACAGCGGCCCCTCGGCCATCTTCACGCCCCAGGCCTGCATGAACTCGGGATGGCGGTAAGTGGACAGATGGGCAACGTTCTTCAGGCCCTCGGTGGCGCAGAAGCGGCCGGCGGCGAACGGCAGGTCGGCCGAGATGACCAGCACGACGGCATTGTTCAGGGCAGCCGCCTTCTCGTTGAACTTGCGGGTGGAGGTCGCACAGGTCGGCGTATCGAGGCTTGGCACGATATTCAGGACCTTGCGCTTGCCGGCGTAGTTGGCCAGCGTGACATCGGCCAGTTCGCCGTTGGTCAGGTTGAGCGCCGGGGCGGCGCTACCAACGTCGGGCAAGGCGCCATCGACGCGGAAGGGGTTGCCAAGAAAAGTGACCGTGGTCATGGATTTTCTCCGTAGGTGGGTTTGAATTCGTTCAGGCGTGGCAGTATCGCCAGCGCATTTCTTGTGGTGGCTGCCGCGACCTCGGCCACCGGCAGGGAGCGCAATTGTGCCAGTGTTTCGGCAATTCGCAAGAGGTCGGCCGGCGTGTTGCGACCTCCCGGCTTCCAGACCGGGGGCATGTCGGGCGCATCGGTTTCCAGCACGACGGCATCGAGCGGCAACTCGGCAGCCAGAGCACGGATGCGCTTCGAACCGGGATAGGTCATCGCACCGCCAAAACCGAGCTTGAAGCCGAGCTTGATGAATGCGTTCGCCTGCTCGCGGCTGCCGTTGAAGGCGTGGGCGATGCCGCCGCGGATACGGATGTCGCGCAGGCATTTGAGGACAGGATCGATGGCCTTGCGCACATGCAGCAGCACCGGCAGGTCGAATTCCTGCGCAATCTTCAACTGCCCGATGAAATACTCGCGCTGCCGTTTGTCGTCACGGGGTTCGACATGGCGGTCCAGGCCGATCTCGCCGATGGCGACCGCTGGTTCGCGACGCAGGGTCTCGCGCAGCGTTGCCAGATCCTCGGGCCGGGCGCGATCGACGTACAGCGGGTGAATGCCGTAGGCCGGCGCGCATCCGTCGTACTCGCGACAGAGGCTGGAGACGGCACCGAAGTTGGCGCGCTCGACAGCAGGGATGACCATCGCCCCGACCGCCGTCCCGCCAGCGCCGACTTTTGCCCCGGACACGAGCGCGTCGCGGTCGGCGTCGAACTCCGCCGCATCGAGATGACAGTGCGTGTCGACGAGGATTACTTTTTCTTCCACGGCACGGTGGTCAGCCCGAGGCTTTTCCATGCCTGCATGCCGCCGCGGTACCACTTCAGCTTGTGCGCGGGATAGCCAAGCGCCAGCAATTGCCTGATGTTGGTAGGTGACTGGCCGCACCACGGGCCATTGCAATAGAAGACCAGCGTCTTCGCATTCTCGAAATTCCACAGCATGCCGGTGCGCGAGGCGCCGAACTGCAATTCGAGGATTTCGGCGATGGCTGCCGGTTCGGCATGGCGCGGATGCAGGCGCTCCCACTGCAGGTGCTGGGCACCGGGAATGAGGCCGGAGCGCTTGAGCCAGTCGCCGTCGCGCGAATCGATCAGCAGCAGGGTATCGTCGCCGCGTGCCATGCGTTCGAGCACGTCGAGCACTTCCAGTTCGCCGATGGTCTCGATGCCCGGCGCCAGTTGCATGGGCTGAATGCAGTAGGGGGGGCACGGCCGCGAGGTCATCGCGAAATCGGGGTCGATCTGGGCGAAATTGTCCTGTTCGCGCTGGATGCGCACAACCTGGCCTTCGTGCCTGCCCTCGACGTGGGGCCGCTGGGCGGTGATGCCCACCGGCTGATCGGCCAGCGCACTGCCGGCGAACATCGCGAGGATCAGCAACCGCACCGGCATCGTCATTCCGTCTCGTCGATCCAGGCCTGCTGGATGGCTTCGAGCTTTTTCTCGCCGCAGTGGCGCTCGTCTTCCTCGAAGCCCGGCAGTTCCATGACCCAGCGCATCAGGTCGACGAAGTTGATGGCCTTCGGATCGACATCGGGATGGCGTTCGGCCAGTTCGATGGCAATGTCGAGGCTGTCGGTCCACTTCATTTGCGTCCTCCTCCTTCCTTCGCCATGTTGATCGTGTACTTCGGAATTTCCACCACCAGCGGCGTCTCCGTCACGAGCGCCTGGCAGGACAGGCGCGAAGTCGGCTCCAGACCCCAGGCCTTGTCGAGCAGATCCTCCTCCACTTCGTCGGCTTCTTCAAGCGACTCGAAGCCCTCGCGCACCACGACGTGGCAGGTCGTGCACGCACAGGACTTCTCGCAGGCATGTTCGATCTCGATATCGTTGTCGAGCAGCGCATCGCAGATGGACGTGCCGGGTTCGGCCTCGATGACGGCGCCCTCCGGGCACAGTTCGGCATGGGGCAACACGATGATCTGGGTCATATCTCCTCGACCTTCTTTCCGGCCAGCGCACGCTGGACGCTCTGGTTCATGCGGCGCGCCGCGAATTCGGCCGTGCCCTTCGAGAGGGCATCCATGGCCGCATCGATCGCCCGCCGGTCGTCGCCGAGCAATACGGATTGCAGTTTCGTCAGGCAACTCTCGACATGGGCATGTTCCAGCATCGAGAGCAGGTGGGCATCTTCCTTCAGTGCGGACTGCACGGCCTCGACGAGGCGCTGCGCCTCGACCTGCGCCTCGCGCAAGGCGCGGCGGAAGGCATCTTCGGAGGCATGCGTGAAACTGTCCTTGAGCATCGAGGTGATCTCGTCGTCGCTCAAGCCGTAGGATGGCTTGACCTCGATGCGTGCCTCGTGGCCGGTGGTCTGTTCGCGCGCCGTCACCGACAGCAGGCCATCGGCATCGACCTGGAAAGTGACGCGAATGCGTGCGGCACCCGCGACCATCGGCGGAATGCCGCGCAGTTCGAAACGGGCGAGGCTGCGGCAATCGGAAACCAGTTCGCGCTCGCCCTGTACGACATGCAACGCCATCGCCGTCTGGCCATCCTTGAACGTGGTGAACTCCTGGGCACGGGCGACCGGAATCGTCGAGTTGCGCGGGATCACCTTCTCGACCAGTCCGCCCATGGTCTCGATGCCCAGGGAGAGCGGGATGACGTCGAGCAGCAGCCAGTCGTCGCCGGCGGCGCGGTTGCCGGCCAGCAGGTTGG
>CAYNCH010000093.1:0-7116 GCA_964395815.1 uncultured Methyloversatilis sp. | reverse complement strand
AAGAAGCGTTCGACGAAGCTGCGGTAAAGATCCGACGGCAGGCGCAGCGCCTGCACGAAGCCGACCGAGCGGTAGGTATCTTCGCTCGGCGCTTCGTTCAGCGCCGCCGATTCGGCGATCAGCGAACCGGAAAACAGGTAATGCGTGCCCGCCGTGCCGTGCAGCAGCATCTCGACCTTGCCGGCGAGGATCAGGTAGATCTCCGGCGGAACGCGGTTGGCCGGGGTGATGATGGTTTCCGGGTTGAAGGTGACGATGCGGTTGTTGAGCAGCATGTGCAGCCGTTCGATCGGCACCGTCGGGAAGTAGTTCTTGAGGAACTCGCTGGCGTCGCGCAGCAGGAAGCTCTGCTGGCCGGGGATCATGACGTCGAGCGTGCCGAACGGGGCGCCCGAACCGATGCGGCGCTCATCGTCGGTGAGCGGTCGTGCGACATGGGCGAACAGCAGACGGTGCGAGGCATCGTTGCGGAAGTCGGCGGCTTCGCCGTGGATCATGCCGCCGCCGATGTCGATCTTCTTCAGGTCCACCGCTTCGAGATAGGCGGACTTGATAGCCTGCACGACTTCCGGCGAAGCGCCGGGCGCCAGCGGGTCATGGCTGGCCATCGCGTCGAGGGCGCGGAACGAGGCGATGTCGGCGAGGTGGGCGTAGGTGCGGTAGCCGCCTTCCCAGAGCACCCGGAAATTGAAGATGGCGGTCTCGACCGGATGCGGCGAATAGGTGGGCCGTACTTCGAGCCCCATGATGTCGTTCCAGCGGCCGACTTCCAGGTCCTGCACGTCGAAATAATTCGCGAATTCCGCTTCCGGAATCGACAGTAGGGCGCAGAACTTGCGCGCCACGGCGGCGCGTACCAGCGGTGCGGCATAGTATGGGATGGGGCGGTCGCACTGCAGCAGCGTCGTCAGCCCGGCGAAATGATCGTCGTGGCCGTGGGTCTGGAAGATGCCGGCGATTTCGTTTTTGCCGATGCCGAGCGCATCGAGGCAGTGATGGACATTCGGTCCCGCATCGATCAGATAGACGCGGCCCTGGTGGATCAGCACGCTGCTCATCGCTGGCCGGTCGAAATCCCATCCATCGCCATCGCCCGAATGCACCACCGCGAAGTAATGGCGATCGATCGCGACAGGCGTGAGCGGATAGGGGCAGGGGTAGATGACGTTGCGTTCGAGATTGAGGTCGACCTCGACGGCATCGGTGCCATGGCGGATCGCGAAGCGATTGTGGGCGAGCCGCTCGATGCTGACCCCGCCGCCGATCTCGGCAGGACCCGCGGCCAGCGTCACGCATTCGACGAACTCCTCCGGCGGAGCGATGCGGCCATAGGCGAAATGGAGCTTGATGCGCATCAGCGCCTCTGCTTCGGCGGCACCGATGCCGGCCAGCATCATTTCATCGACAGAGATCAGGCCATAGTTGCCGCGATGGATATAGCGCAACTGGGCCGCCAGCTGCTCGGGCCGGCCGATCAGCCTGGGCTTGCGTCCCGTGTTGTTCGGATGGCCGGGAATGGCCATGCCCTGCCGGTAGAGCATCTGCAGGATGGGGAACTCGCCGAGATTGCAGAGGTGACCGTTCTGTACCATCGTGTCCGAGAGCAGGATCGCGTTCGGCCCGTTCTCGCAGGCCACGCCGTCGCGCTCGGTCATCTGGATGATGCCGCGCCGCAGCAGGTGCTTGATGCTGTCTGCCGGCGCACCGCATAGCAGATAGACGCCGGCCGCAGGGATCTCGACGAAATAGAGACCCTCCGTCACGAGCAGTTTTCTGATCGACATGGGGGATTCCTGCGGCGTGTTTGCTGCGGCCGCCTACGTTACGGGCGTTACGGGCGCCAGGACCTGCTGGCCGATCGCCCAGCGGCCGAACTGGTCGGCTGGCAGCGGGCGCGACAGATGGTAACCCTGCACCAGATGGCAGCCCATCGCGCGCAGCAGCGCAGCCTGTGCGTCGGTTTCGACCCCTTCGGCGACGACCTCCGTGCCGAAGGCGTGCGCCAGCGAAAGGATTGCGCACACCATGCTTTCACTGCGCGGATTCTGGGTCATCTGGGCGACTAGTGAGCGATCGACCTTGATGATGTCGATGGGGCGTTCGTTGAGTCTGGATAGCGACGAATAGCCCGTGCCGAAGTCGTCGAGCACGATCGAGAACCCCTGGGCGCGCAGGTCGGTCACCCAGCGATCGCTGCCCTGGGTTTCCTCCAGCAGCAGCTTCTCGTTGATTTCCAGCTGCAACTGACGGGCGAACAGCCCGTGGCTGGCGAGCATGGCCTGCAGCCAGTCGAGCGTAAAGTTGTCGGGCACCTTGCGACCCGTGAGGTTGACCGCGATGCTCATCTTCAGGTCGAGCCCGCGGTTGCACCAGCGGCGCAAGTGGGAACAGGCCGTCGTCAGCACCCAGCGGTCGATTTCGCCGATCAAGCCGGATTCCTCGGCCAGCGCGATGAACTCGCCGGGCTCGATCATGCCGCGCAGGGGATGGTTCCAGCGCAACAGGGCTTCCGCCCCGACCGGCAGTCCCGTGCGCAGGTCGAAGACCGGCAGGTAGTGCAGTTCGAATTCCTCTTCAGCCAGTGCCACCTGCATTTCGTCGAACAGGCGCCGGCGCTCGTTGGCACTGTGCGTCATCTGCGGCTCGAAGAACTGGTAGCCATTGCGGCCGAGCGATTTGGCGCGATACATCGCGAGGTCGGCGTTGCGGAACAGCGTATCCACATCGCTGCCGTCGTCCGGTGCCAGCGCGATGCCGATGGATGCGCCGATCGAGACGATCGAGGCATCGAGCTGGAACGGTGCCGCCAGCGCGGCGATGATCTTCTCCGCGACGCGCGCCGCATCGTCGCCGCCCTTGATGCGGGTGAGCACGACGACGAACTCGTCGCCGCCCTGGCGGGCGACGGTATCGGTCTCGCGGGTGCATTGGCGCAAGCGGTCGGCGGCTTCCTGCAGCAGTTTGTCGCCAACCGAGTGCCCCAGCCTGTCGTTGACGCGCTTGAAATGATCGAGGTCGATGAACAGTACCGCGGCCGGTTCCTTTTGCCGCCGGCTGGTCTTCAGGGCCTGGTCGAGGCGTTCGATCAGCAGGCTGCGATTGGCCAGTCCGGTGAGCAGGTCGTAGTTGGCACGAAACTCGATTTCCTTTTCAAGCCGGCATTTGTCGGTAATGTCGCTCAGAATCGCCACGAACTTGACGATGCGCCCCTGCGCATCGCGGATCGCCGAGATGTTTTCGTACTGGATGAAAAGGTCGCCGTTCTTGCGGCGATTGAGCAATTCGCCTTCCCAGCCACCATTCGTCAGCAGACTGTCCCAGAGCTTGGCGTAGAACACCCCGTCCTGCTTGCCCGAATGCAGCAACCGCGGCGTCTGGCCGATCGCCTCGCGGGCGCTGTAGCCGGTCATCGTCGAGAATGCCGGATTCACCGCGCTGATCCGGCCTCTTTTGTCGGTGATCATGATCGCATCCTGGGCGATCTCGAAAAATGCAGCTGCTTCGCGCAGCTTCTCGTTCGCCTGCTCGCGGGCGCTGATATCGCGGATGACGGCGATGATCGCGCGTTCTCCACGATACTGCCCGCTGACGATGCTCATTTCCATCGGAAAGGCGGTACGGCCGGCCGGTTCGCCACGTATTTCGATGACCGGGGATATGCCGCCAGGTCCGCCGCGCAGGCCCGTGCCGTAGGCGATGGCCGTTTCGTCACGGATGCCGAGGGCTTCCAAGGTGAGTCCCGCCATACTGCTTTCGTGACCGGGAAACAGCGCGTGAGCGGCACGATTGGCATGTATCAC
This sequence comes from uncultured Methyloversatilis sp., assembly GCA_964395815.1. Classification (GTDB taxonomy): domain Bacteria; phylum Pseudomonadota; class Gammaproteobacteria; order Burkholderiales; family Rhodocyclaceae; genus Sulfuricystis. The sequence goes on along the minus strand of CAYNCH010000093.1, from coordinate 3,316 downwards.
ATGACCGGTCAGGTCGAGGATCAACACACCCTCGCTGAGATGATCGAGCAGGGTCAGGGTATCGTCCCCCCGAGCTTCTTCACGGCAAAGCGTACGTTTCAGGGCCGCGCAAGCCGCCGCCAGCCAGCCCTCCTGATCGCTCGAACCCAAGATGATCCTCCCTGCAGGCAGCATAACCCCGTCCAGAAATTCTGACAATTCCACTTTAGTCATGCTATGCCGACGGCGTTCATCGCGATTGCGCGAACTTGCCGGTCATTCGCGTATATTTCATGGTCATCAGGCATGCCGCAGGGCAGGCGCAAATGACGGAATTGACGGGAACAGGGCGCATGGCAAAGTATCTGGTGACAGGTGGATTGGGGTATATCGGCAGTCATACCTGCGTCGAGCTTCTCGGTGCGGGCCACGCTGTGCGGATTGTGGACAACCTTGCCAACAGCAAGCCGGCCGTGCTCGACCGCATCGAGACGATCTGCGGACGACGCCCCGAATTCGTCGAGGCCGATATCCGTGATCGCGGGGCGATGGTGGCGGCACTGCAGGGCTGCGAAGCCGTCATTCATTTCGCCGGGCTGAAGGCCGTCGGCGAGTCGGTGGAACAGCCGCTGCGCTACTACCGCAACAACGTCGAGGGCAGCATCGCCCTGTTCGAGGCCATGGCCGAAGTCGGGGTGAAGTCGATTGTCTTTTCCTCGTCAGCCACCGTCTATGGCGATCCTGCTTCCGTCCCCATCCGCGAGGATGCGCCGCTGTCGGCCACCAACCCCTACGGTCGCTCCAAGCTGATCATCGAAGACATCCTGCGCGACGTCGCACGGGCCGATCCGGACTGGCGCATCGCGCTGCTGCGCTACTTCAATCCGGTCGGGGCACACGTGTCCGGACTGATCGGCGAGGATCCCAATGGCATTCCGAACAATCTGATGCCCTACGTCGCCCAGGTAGCCGTCGGCAAGCTGGCCTGCCTGTCGGTCTTCGGCGATGATTACCCGACGTCCGACGGCACCGGCGTGCGCGACTACATCCACGTCGTCGACCTGGCCAAGGGTCATCTCGCCGCGCTGTCTGCGCTCGAACGGCAGGGCGGATTGCTCACGGTCAATCTCGGCACCGGCCGTGGCTATTCCGTACTGGAAATGGTACGGGCCTTCGAGGCCGCCAGCGGCCGCCCGGTTGCCTACCGCATCGCGCCGCGCCGGGCGGGCGATATCGCCACCTGCTATGCCGATCCGGCGCTGGCTGCCCGCCTGCTCGGCTGGCGGGCCGAAAAGGGCCTTGAGGAAATGTGCGTCGATGCCTGGCGCTGGCAGTCGGGCAATCCGGAGGGTTTTCCCGGCTGATCCGGTTCAGGTGCCGTGGCGCAGGGCCTCGACCACGTCGAGCTTCGCCACACGCTGTGCCGGCCGGATGGCGGCGAGGAAGGTCGCCACGAAGCCGATGGCGCCGGCCGTCAGCACCTCCAGCGGCACCAGCCGGATCTCGGCGGTGTAGCCGAGGTTGGCGTTCGGCGGCGGCGGCATCGGGATGCCCAGCGCGGAGATGCCCAGTGCCAGCAGGCTGCCCACCGTCATGCCGATTACCGCGCCCATCAGCCCGATCAGCGCGCTTTCGACCAGCACGCTGCGGAACACCATCGCCGGCCGCGTACCGAGCGCGATGACGGTGCCGAATTCACGTGTGCGCTCGAAGATCGTCATGTTCACGCTGTTTGCCACGCTCAGCAGCACCATCAGCAGGATGATCAGTCGCAGCACGCCGAACTGGCGGTCGTAGAGTTCCACGGTCTTGTCGTAGAAATCCGAGAGCTTGTTCCAGCGGCCGACCTCATAGCCTTGCGGTCCCAGCGAGGCTTCGAGCGCGGCGGCCACTCGCTCCGTATCCGGGGTCTGCTTCAGCATGACGACCAGCACGTGTGCACCCTGGGTGTCCATCAGTTCCTGGGCTGCCGGCAACGCGATGCGTACCGCGCGGGCATCGAATTCCTTTGAGAAACTCTGGAACACGCCGAGCACCTCGAAGTCGAGCGTATTCACCGCGCCCTGTGCCAGGCTGATCACGAGGTTAACCCGGTCGCCGATCTTCAACCCCAACGACTTCGCCACGCCCTGGCCGACCACGATGCCGTCCCGATCCTGGTCGCCGAGCGGTCGTCCTTCCGTGTATTGCAGGTAGGTGCTGACCTTGCCTTCTGCTTCCGGCTCGATGCCTTCGCCGATGATGCCGAGGTCGCGCTTGCCGTTGTTGATGACCCCGGTGAAGTTCAGCCGCGCGAAGACCTTGTCTACGCCCGCCGTCCCGGCAACGCCGACTTTCAGCTTCTCCGGTACATCGATCAGGTACTTGTCCGGTGCGCGCGTCTTGCCCTCATGGTAGCCGCGCTTCGTTATCTGGATATGACCTGTCTGCGCATGGATGATCGCCTCGCCGAGCTGGACGAAGATGTCCTGCACGAAACCCCCGGCGAGGATCATGCCCGCGACACCGACGCCGATCGCCACCAGCGTGGCCGCCGAACGCGCCTTCTGGCGGAGGATGTTGCGCAGGGCGAGCAGGATCTGGAACTTCATTGACTGTACCTCAGCGCGTCAACGATGTTCATCCGACCGGCTTTCCATGCGGGGAAGGCACTGGCGAGCAGCGTGGTGACAAGGGCCAGAATTGCGGCATCGAATACCAGCGAAGGCGTCACGAGGATTTCGGCCGTATAGCCGTGGGCCATGCCGGGCGGTGGCGGCATGGGAATGCCGATGGCCGAAATGCCCATCGCCAGCAGGTAGCCCATCACGATGCCGGCGGCACCGCCGACGACGCCGATCAGCGTGCCCTCGATGATGAACAGGCGCATGACCAGTCGGCCGGCCAGTCCGACTGCCAGGCTGGTACCGATTTCGGTGGTGCGCTCCAGTACGCTCATCGTCAGGGTGTTCATGATCGTCAGCACGATGATCAGGCCGATGATGACCTTCATCACTGTCACCTGCTTGGTGAAGAGCGCTTCGGTCTTGTTGTAGAAGTCGGCGAGTTCGCGCCACGGTACGATCTGGAAGGACTTTCCGGCGAGGGCTGCAATTGCGGTATTCACGAAGCTGTCAGTCCGTTCCGTCGCATCCAGTGCCACGACCCAGGAGGTGGCTCCCTCGACGCGCATCAGCTTACGTGCCAGCGAAATCGGCAATCGGATGGCATGGTCGTCGTATTCCTTGGTGATCGTCGAGAAGATCCCGGATACCGTGGCCTCCAGCGCATTGGCTCCCCCGTTCGCTGCCGTCGCGAGCAGCACCACCGTGTCGCCCTGCGCGTACCTGTGCGGACT
>CAYNCH010000092.1:0-7185 GCA_964395815.1 uncultured Methyloversatilis sp. | reverse complement strand
GTGGTTGAGGAAGTCCTTGACGTCGACGAACCATTCGATGCGAAAGCCCTTGCTGACGATCGCCCACAGGAAGGAGCCGGCGATGATGCCGAGCAGGGCGACGATGCCGAAGTTGATCAGCGACGTATCCTGCGGATTCATCAGATAGCGCGCCCCGTCGCCCATCGGGCTCATGAAGGTGAAGGACTGGGTTTCGACGCGCAGCGGCTTGGTGTCGGCAAAATCGGCGTACTCCTTCCATTCGGTGCCCATCGTGCCGCCCGTGACATACCAGCCGGCAATGACGACCAGGCCGATGACGATACCGGCGAGCAGGTTGTCGAAGTTGCCCCGAAACTCTCTGGATGCGAAGGCAAAGACGATCACCAGGCTGCCGACAGCGATGCCGGCGATCGTGTTGCCGAGGCCGATCAGGTCGCCGAGCGTCTGGCTCTTGAAGCCGCTGTCGGCGAGATTGATCGTGGTGGCGCCGATCAGCTTGCCGAACACGGCGTTGTAGAAGTCGGTCCACAGCATCAGGTAGGCGAAGATGCCGGCGATGACGAGCACGACCAGCGATTTCAGGTTGCCGCCGCCGATGCGCACCAGCGTCTTGTTGCCGCAGCCGGAGGCCAGTGTCATGCCGATGCCGAACAGCAGACCGCCAAGCAGGTAGCGCAGCCAGGCGAACTGTGGCGTGCGGTAGGGCGGGAAGGTGGCCATGCCAAGGTTGGCCGTGCCGCTCGCTTCAAGCGCGACGACGCCGAGCATCGCCACGGCAGCGGCGAGCAGCCAGGCACGCAGGCGACCGGTATCGTCCATGTTGACCCAGTCGGATACTGCACCCATCGTGCAGAAATTGGTCTTGTTGGCCACGGCGCCCATGACGACGGCCAGGCCGAAAACGATCAGCAACACCTGCTGGTGAATCGTGAAATCCATGCTTGCCTCCTCGCTGGATGAGCCTCTGGCGGACTCTCGGTTGTGTGGTGAGAAACAGCGGGGAATTGTAACGGCTAGCTGCGGTAAGGTGTCGGGTCGGCGATGCCGGCGGCCATAAAGCCTTCCCGGCGCAAGCGGCAGGCATCGCACAGGCCGCAGGCGCGGCCCGCGGTGTCGGCCTGGTAGCAGGAAACCGTCTGGGCATAATCGACCCCCAGCGCAGTGCCGCGGTGAATGATTTCAGCCTTGGACAGGTTGATCAGTGGCGCATGGATGCGCAGGGCATGCCCTTCGACGCCGGCCTTGGTGGCGACGTTGGCCAGGCGCTCGAAAGCCGCGACGAACGCCGGCCGGCAATCGGGATAGCCCGAGTAGTCGACGGCGTTGATGCCGACGAAGATGTCCTGGGCACCGAGGATTTCCGCCCAGCCGAGGGCGAGCGACAGCATGATGGTATTGCGTGCCGGGACGTAGGTGACGGGAATGCCCGGCTGGACGCCGCCGGTTGGAACGGCAATGGCCGCGTCGGTGAGCGCGGAGCCGCCGAACTGGGCCATGTCGAGATGCAGTGTGCGGTGGGCGCGGGCACCGAGCGCCGCTGCCACGCGGGCCGCGGCGGCGAGTTCGGCCGCATGACGCTGGCCGTAATCGACGGACAGGCAGTGGCAGTCGAAGCCGTTATTTTTCGCGATGGCGAGGCAGGTTGCCGAGTCGAGTCCGCCCGACAACAGGACCACGGCATTTTTTGCGACGATCTCAGCGGCCATGTTGGGTGCCCCACAGGATCTTGTGCAACTGCAACTGGAAGCGTACCGGCAGACGGTCCTGCAGGATCCATTCGGCCAGTTGCGCCGGCGGCAGGGCGTCCCAGACGGGCGAGAACAGCACCGGGCAGCACGCGTTCAAAGGCCGTCCCGCCAGCGCCGACTTTTCGTGGCGCCCCGCGAGTACCTCCTTCGCCCAGTCGTAATCGGCGCGCGAGGCGAGCACGAACTTGAGCTCGTCGCTCGGCCGCAGGCCGGCGAGATTTTCCCAGCGATTGCGTGCGGTCTCGCCGGAATCCGGGGCCTTGATATCCACGATGCGCGCGACGCGCGGATCGATGGCGGAAATGTCGAGAGCTCCCGAGGTTTCGATGGATACCGAGTAGCCGGCATCGCACAGTGCCGTCAGCAGCGGCTGACAGCCCGGTTGGGCAAGGGGTTCGCCGCCGGTCACGCAGACGGTCGGACAGTCATGGGCCGCGACGCGGGCGAGGACGGTATCGAGGGTAAGCGCTTCACCCCCGCCGAATGCATAGGCAGTGTCGCACCAGCGGCAGCGCAGCGGGCAACCTGTCAGTCTGACGAATACGGTCGGCAGGCCGACCCGCGTCGATTCGCCCTGCAGGGAATGGAAAATCTCCGCGACGCGCAAGGTCGGCGCGCTGGCCGTCATCGCAAGGCTTACCGCTTCTTCTTGGGCGCGAGCGTCTTGATGCGGGCGCGGGCCGTTTCGACCGCCGGGCTGGTCGGATACTTTTCAACCAGTGACTGCAGCACCTTGACCGCGCCATCCACATCCTTCGCACCGACCAGGGCGTTGGCCTGGGCGAGCAGGGCATCGGGGGCCTTGGCATCGTTGGGCCAGGTCGTCGCGACATGGCCGAAAGTCTGCGCCGCCGGGGCGTACTGCTTCTGCTGGTGCAGGCTGGAGCCGAGCCAGTAATGAGCGTTCGGCAGCATCGCCGACTGCGGATGCGCGGCGATGAAGGTTTCGAAGGCCCCTTGTGCTTCCTTGAAGCGACTTTCACGGAAGAAGCCGAGCGCGGCCTCGTAGTCGCGCATTTCCGCTTGCGGATCGGCTTTCGGCTGGACGGCTGCCGCCGGGGCGGCAGGATCGGTCGGAGCGGGTGCAATGGCTGCGGTTTCGAGCTTGCGCAGGCGATTGTCCAGGTCGACGTAAAAATCCTGCTGGCGTTTCTGGGCGGTTTCCACCGCATTCGCCAAGACCTCGACCTGGCCGCGCAGCCGGGCGACCTCGTTACGCAGCGACTCCATCTGGTTGGCGAAGTCGAGCTGGTTGCGGGAAGCCGTCTCGACCCGCTGAGAGAGGGCGTCGATCGCTTGCGTCAGCTCGGTACGCAACTGGGCGACCTGCTGACGCGCTCCGTCATCCTCGAACAAGCCGGCGCGTGCCGGCAATGCGACGAAGAGTCCCGCCAGCAGCAGCAGGCGAAACTTCATCAGAACTCACCCGAATAGAGCATGTCACCGCGCCGGTTCTGTGCCCAGCAGGTTTCGCTGGCGTCGCTGCAGGCTGGTTTTTCCTCACCGAGGCTGACCGACTCGAGCTGGGCATCCTTGGCGCCGAGCAATTGCAGGGCTTTCTTCACGGCCTCGGCACGCTTCTGGCCGAGTGCGAGGTTGTATTCGCGGCTGCCGCGCTCGTCGGCATGGCCCTGGATCAGCATCTTCATCTGGCCGTTCTGGGCGAGAAACTTGGCGTGATGTTCGAGCAGTGCCTGGTATTCGCCCTTGACGACATAGCTGTCGTAATCAAAGTAGACACTGCGTTTGGCGAGCGGACTCTGTGGATCTTTCAGTGCTGCCAGTCCATAGGGGTCGGCTGCCGCGGCGGCCACGGGTGCGGTGGAGGCGGTCACAGCGCTGGGGTTGCGGTCCTCGACGCCGGCCCCGGCCTGCTCGGGGGCTGCCGGCTGGCTGCCGCAACCGGACAGCGCGGCGAGAACGATCAGGGAAACGGAGAGAACAAATGAGGTACGCATGGCAAGATCCTATCGGAGAGTGAGTGACGACTATGGGTAAGACTATGGGTTGAAGGGGCTCCAGGCCGGTTCGCGGACATCCGCGGCCTGTACGGACAGACGCTGCTTGACGCGCCCGTCGATCGATACCGCGGCCAGCACGCCGCGTCCGCCGACTTCGGTGGCAAACAGGATCATGCGGCCGTTGGGGGCGAAGCTCGGGGATTCGTCCTTGGCGGTATCGGTGAGGATCTGGGTCTGGCGCGTGGCGAGATCCATCACCGCGACACGGAAGCGGCCACCGTCGCGCGTGACGAAGGCGAGCGTCTTGCCGTCCGGCGACAGGCGCGGAGTGACGTTGTAGCTGCCGTCGAAGGTGATGCGCTGTGCCGTACCGCCCGTCGCGGGCAGGCGATAGATCTGCGGGCTGCCGCCGCGATCCGAGGTGAAGTAGATGAATTGGCCGTCCGGCGAGAACTGCGGCTCGGTGTCGATACCGCTCGAGCTGGCAAGCCGGGTCACGCCGCTGCCGTCGGCATTGACCAGGTAGAGCTGCGAAGCGCCGTCCTTGGTCAGGACCACGGCGAGCTTCTTGCCATCCGGCGACCAGGCCGGGGCGGAGTTCGATCCCTTGAAGTTGGCAGCGACATGACGGCGGCCGGTGGCGAGGTCATGCACGTAGATGATCGGCTTCTTCGCCTCGAACGATACATAGGCGAGCTTGCCGCCGTCCGGCGACCACGCCGGCGAGATGATCGGCTCCTTCGACTTCAGGGCCGGCTGGGCGCCGTTGCCGTCGGCGTCGGCAATCTGCAGTTCGAAACTGCCGCCGCTCTTCACCACGTAGGCGATCCGCGTCGAGAAAATGCCGCGCTCGCCGGTCAGTTTTTCGTAGATCGTATCGGCGATGCGGTGCGCGGTGGTACGGATCTGTGCCGAGGTGTGGGCGTAGGCTTGTCCCGCGATCACCTCCTGCTTGTGCAGGTCGTGCAGGCGGAAACGGGTTTCGTAGCGTCCGTCCGCGAGGGCGGTCACGCTGCCGGCGGCCAGCGCATCGTTGCCGCGACCCTTCCACTCGGCATGGTTCGGCTGGGTGTTTTCGTCGAGGTTAACTCCGGTGGCATCGGTGAGCGTGAAGCGGCCGCTGCGTTCGAGATCGGAGCGTACGACGGAAGTGAGCGCCTTCGCCACGCCCGGGGCGCCGGCAAAATCGGCGACGGCGATCGGCATGCGCTGGGCACCGGCGCCGGTGATCTCGATGGAAAGCTGCGCCTGTGCCACCAGGGTGGCACAACCGAGCACTGCGGCGGCGGCCAGTCGGGTAATCGGATTTTTCATGGGCGAGGATTATATCCCCGCGGCCGGGTCAGTCTTCCTGCGGACGGAAGCGCAGCTCCAGCGTGCGGCTGAACAATTCGCTCTGAGAGGGCTTGGGCAACGGGCTCGACTTGCGGATGGCGCGCTCAGTGGCGTCATCGTAGGCGGCATGGCCGGACGACTTGAGCAGCCGCACGTTGAGCACCTCGCCCGAAGGGAGCTGGGTGACTTCGAAAACAGCCTCGGGATTGCCCTTGATGTCGGGGGGCAGGATGGTGTTGCCGCGCACTTTGCCACGGATGCGTGCGCGGTATTCGTCCAGCGCGCTCGCCTTGAGGGCGCCGGCCTGCTGGGCTTTCAAGGCATCGAGCTCGCGTGCGGCCGCGTCGGCGGCCTTGCGCTGCTGCAGTTGCTCGGCTTCGCGGCGTAGCTGCTCCCGGAACGGGTCAGGAGCCGGTTTCGGTGGTTCGGGCTTAGGTTCGGGTTTGGGCGTGGGCCTGGGTTCCGGTTTCTTGGGTGGCGGCTTCGGCTTTTCCTGCTGCGCGATGTCCGGTTGCGGCGGAGGTTTCGGAGCCGGCTTAGGCGGCTCGGGTTTCGGTTCGGGTTTGGGTTCCGGCTTCGGCTCCGGTTTGGGTTCGGGAGGTGTTTCGGGCTTTGGTGCGGGCGCAGAAGTCGGCGCTGGCGGGACGGCACGCACCAGTTCGACCTGGACGGCTTCCTCGCGCTGCGTCTGCCAGCGGATGCCATAGACCAGCAGCACGACCAGCAGCACGTGCATCAGCACGGCGAGGACGAAGGAGATGCGCTTGCCCGGCGCGGGCCGCGGATTGGCCGGTGCCTCGTTCATTTCTTGCCCGGTTGCACCAGGAGCCCGATCTTGGCGACCTGCGCGCGCTGCAGTTCGTCCATCACTGTCAGCACCGCTTCATAGCGCACATTCTTGTCACCGGCGATCAGCACTGGCTGGTCGGGGTGCTTCGCCTGCAGTTCGCGGATGCGCTCCTTCAGTTCCAGGCGGCCGACGGTGACCTCGGCGCCGCCGAGCGCGCGGTCGCGCAACGCCATCGCGCCATCCGACTTGACGATGATTTCCAGCGGTTCGACCGGCGGCGTGGCCGCCTTGCCGACGCTCGGCAGTTCGATGGCGGCCGGCTGGATCATCGGCGCGGTGACCATGAAGATCACCAACAGCACCAGCATGACATCGATGTAGGGCACGACGTTGATTTCGTGCTTGAGGCGGCGCGGACGACGCATGGCCTTACTTCATCTGCCGCTGCAGGATGTTCGAGAATTCTTCCATGAAGCTCTCGAAGCGCACGGCGATGCGGTCGGTATCGTGGGCGAAGCGGTTGTAGGCGACCACAGCCGGAATCGCCGCGAAGAGGCCAATGGCCGTGGCGACGAGCGCCTCGGCGATGCCGGGCGCAACGGCGGCGAGCGTGGCGGTGGTCATGCTGGCGAGGCCGCGGAACGAGTGCATGATGCCCCATACCGTGCCGAACAGGCCGACATAGGGCGAGACCGAGCCGACCGAGGCGAGAAAGGCCAGGTGGGCCTCCAGGTCGTCGATTTCGCGCTGGTAGGTGGCGCGCATCGCGCGCCGCACTCCGTCGATGGCGGTGGCGGGGTCGAGCGTCTTTTGCCCGCGCAGCTTCATGAATTCGCGGAACCCCGCCTCGAAGATGCGCTCCAGCGCACCGCTGTGATGACGATCGTTGACCGCGCTCTGATACAGGCTGTTGAGGTCGCCGCCGCTCCAGAATTCGCGCTCGAACTTTTCCGTGCGCTGGCGTGCGTCGCGGATCTGGAACCACTTGCGGAAGATCCAGTACCACGACATGACAGAGACGTAGGCGAGCAGCCCCATGACCAGCTTGACGACGAGGCTGGCGTTGGCAATCAGTTCGACGAGGGCAAGATCCTGGGTGACGTTCATTTCAGGGCGGCGAGCTTGGCATGAAGATCGTTGGGCATGGCGGTCGGCTTGCCCCGGGCGAGGTCGAGGCAGGCGACACGGACGGTCGCCGTCAGCAGTGTTTCATTCATGGATTCATGGGTACGCATGACGGACTGCGCGAATGTTACCTGAGCGCGTCCGAGGTCCTCGACGGCGGTATGGATATCCAGCCGGTCGTCGAGTTTCGCCGGCCGCAGGTACTCGGCGGCGAGGGCGCGCACCGCGAAGGCGATCCCGGTGT
>CAYNCH010000091.1:0-7298 GCA_964395815.1 uncultured Methyloversatilis sp. | reverse complement strand
GGCGCCCGGGCAGCAGCATGGGCTTGCCGCCGATCTTGCCCGACAGCTTGCCGAAAGCGATGATCGAACCGGAGAAGGTCACCGCACCGATGTAGATGCCGATGTAGATTTCAATCTCGTGAATGGCCTTTTCCGCGCCGCTGAAGACCACGGAGGTATCGATGTAGCTGGCAAAGCCGACCAGACAGGCGGCGAGGCCGACGAGGCTGTGCATCAGTGCGACCAGTTCGGGCATCTGCGTCATCTGCACCTTCTTCGCGGCGATGACGCCGACCAGGCCGCCGACCGCCATCGCGCCGACGATCCATGGGATGCCCGCGGCGGTGACGCGCGGCCCGAGCACGGTGGCGAGCACGGCGATGGTCATGCCGATGATGCCGTAAAGGTTGCCGCGCCGGGCGGTTTCCGGGTTGGACAGGCCGCCGAGGCTGAGGATAAAGAGGATGGTGGCGCCGATATAGGCGACTGCGGAAAGGTTGGCGCTCATGGGCTTACTTTCTGAACATCGCCAGCATGCGGCGGGTGACGGCGAAACCGCCGAACATGTTGATGGCGGTCAGGACCAGTGCCACCACGGCCAGGCCGAGGATCCACCCCGACGGCCGCCCCTCGGCGGCCGCTTCCAGCGGTGGCGCGATCTGCACCAGCGCGCCGATGGCGATAATGCTGGAGATCGCATTGGTCACGCTCATCAGGGGCGTATGCAGCGAGGGGGTGACATTCCAGATCACCATGTAACCGACGAAGCAGGCCAGTACGAAGACGGTGAAGTGCGACAGGAACGAGGCCGGGGCAAAGGCGCCGACCAGCCAGAACAGCAAGGCGCCAATGCTGAAAATGATCGCGAGGGTACTGCCCGCCATCGGCGCACCCGCGCCGTGGGCCCCATGTCCGCCGGCAGCGGGCTTCTTTTCCGCCACGGCCGCCGGCTTGGGGGGGGGCGGGGGAGGCAGCTTCGGCGCCGGCGCCGGCCAGGTCACCTGGCCCTGCTTGATGACCGTCAGGCCGCGGATGGCATCGTCCTCCATGTTCACCTCGATGTTGCCGTCCTTGGTCTTGCACAGCTCTTCGGTGAGACGCAGCAGGTTGGTGGCATACAAGGTCGAGGACTGTTTGGCCAGGCGCGACGGCAAATCCGTATATCCGACGATGGTCACGCCATGGCGCACCACCGTTTCACCCGGCACGGTGAGTTCGCAATTGCCGCCCTGCTCCGCCGCCATGTCGACGATCACGCTACCGGGCTTCATGCTCTGCACCATCGCGGCGGTGATCAGCCGTGGCGCCGGCCTGCCCGGAATCAGGGCGGTGGTGATGATGATGTCCACTTCCCGAGCCTGCTGGGCGTACATCGCGCGCTGGGCTTCCTGGAAGCCTTCCGACATTACCTTGGCATAACCGCCACCGCCCGAGCCTTCTTCCTCGTAATCGACCCTGACGAACTCGCCGCCGAGCGACTTCACCTGGTCGGCCACTTCGGCACGGGTGTCGTTGGCGCGCACGACCGCACCCAGACCGGCTGCCGTACCGATCGCCGCCAGGCCGGCCACGCCGGCGCCGGCGATGAACACCTTGGCCGGCGGAATCTTGCCGGCGGCGGTGATCTGGCCGGCAAAGAAACGACCAAAAGCGTTGGCGGCCTCGATGACGGCCCGATAGCCGCTGATGCCGGCCATCGAGGTCAGCGCATCCATCTTCTGGGCACGCGAGAGCATGCGCGGCAGGCAATCGATGGCCAGCACCGTGGCCTGCCGTGCGGCGAGCGCCTGCATCAGTTCGGGGTTCTGCGCAGGCCATACGAAGCCGACCAGCGCACCACCTTGCTTCATGAGGGCCACTTCGGCGAGGCTCGGCGGACGCACCTTGAAAACGATATCGGCCTGCGCCCAAAGACTCGCCGCATCGGCAATGATCCCGGCACCCGCGGCACGGTAGGTATCGTCGGCAAAATTGGCGGCCTCGCCTGCGCCGCTCTCGACGCACACCGCGAAGCCCAGCTTGATGAATTTTTCGACCACCTCGGGAACTGTCGCGACACGTTTTTCGCCCGCGAAGATCTCCCTCGGCACTCCGATCGTCATTGACATAGCTATCCTTTTTTCTACTTGACCGCCGACCGTTTCCAGGGTGGCACGGCCTTTTCCTCTTCGAGTTGCCGCAAGCGCATGATCGCCAGCGAGCAATTGTCACCGCGCCCATGAGCGCGGTCCCGGGCACTGTTGATCAGGATTTCCGCTGCCTGACGCACCGGAAACTCCTGCAACACACGCCCCATTTCTTCGTCGCTGAAATACGCCCACAAGCCATCAGAGCATAACAGGAAGCAATCGCCATCGGCCAGCGGCACGGATTCGGCACATTCGATCTGCGGCGGCTCTTCCTCGCCGAGACAGGAAATCAGCAGGTTCTTCTGCGGATGCTGCTCGGCCTGCTCTTCGGTCAGGTAGCCCATCTTCACGAGATTCATCACGTGCGAATGGTCCCAGGTGCGCGACAGACGCTGGCCATCGCGAAAATGATAAATCCGCGAATCGCCGCAATGCGCCCAGTCCGCGCGCCCCGGCTGCAACACCAGCAGACAGGCCGTGCTGTGCGGGTCGGTCTCGCTCGACAGGCGGGTCAGCTTGATACCATCGTGTGCGTCGTTGATCGCTGCCATCAGCGTGGTGCGGATGTCCTCAGCCGTCAGCGAACCGGTTTCGAAATTGGTTTTCGCCGAATGAACGACCTGCTGCGCTGCCAGCGCACCTCCGGTATGCCCCCCCATGCCGTCGGCCAGCACCGCCAACAGGGTACCCTTGCGCACCGGATGGGCGAACAGTCCGACACGATCCTGCTGCTCCGAGCGATCGCCGATATGCTGTGCGGTACAGGTTTCTATGTTGAAAGGCATGCGTCGATTATACGGTTAGAATCCGGTACTTATCCCGTCAATAAGGACGATGAACATGCTTCCCGGCCGCGGTTACAACGAACTGAATATCGGCGACGCCTATACCTCCGCCATGACGCTCACCGAAACCCACGTCGTACTGGGGGCAGGACTTTTCGGCGACTTCAATCCGCTGCATGTGAATGAAAGCTGGGCGAAGCAGGGCAAATTCGGCACCCGCATCGCCCATGGCTACCTGACCAGCAACGTGATGGCAGCGCAGATGGGCATGCTGTTGTACGGTACCGCCATCGCCTACATGGAGCACTCGATCCGCTTCACCGCGCCCGTCAAGCCCGGCGACACGCTGCACGTCACCTGGACAGTGGCGGCGAAGGATGACAAGCCCAAGCACGACGGCGGCATCGTCAGCTTCACGGGCGTCTGCCAGAACCAGGACGGCACGACCGTGGCCGAGGCCACCGCCAAGCTGATGGTGAAGAACAACTGCTGACGCGCATGGGCATGCGCTGGCGGGCGCGGGAACGTACGGGCTAGGCCCGAGTACCGTCGAGGAAGCTGCTCGTCATCAGGTCGTAGAAATCCGTTTCCTCGTCTGCGCCCAGGCCGAGTTCCGACATCACGCGAGCACCGATCCGGTCCCAGAGTGGATCATCCACATGATGCAGCCGGTGGTAAAAGTGGCTCGCCACCTGGATGATCGCGACGAGCGTCACCGAGGCGCCGATGGTCTTTTCTTCCGGCAGGTCGTGGTGAAAGCGGATGGCATCGCAAACGAAGTCCGGCAGCCCCCAGTGACGTGCCACCAGATAACCGACCGAACAATGGTCGACATCGAACTTCGCGTCCTCGTCCGACAGGTTCGGCCAGCAGGTGGCATTGTCGAGATGCAGCGTTTCGCAATACTTGGGAAAGCGCTGCATCAGCACCGGCACGCCGCACTCGTGGAAGATGCCGGCCAGGTACGCCTGGTCGGGAAACACGTTGCACACCGACACGCGATCCCCGGCGACGATGGCCGCCATCTGGGCGATCTCATGGGCACGATTCCAGAACACATCGAAGGCCTTGCGTGTCTTGTCGTTGATGGTCGCCGCCAGCGAGGCCGCCTGTACCAGGTTGAACACCTGCTTGATGCCGATCACCATCAGGATCTGGTCGAGCGAATCGACGCGCCGGCCGCGCGAAAAGGCCGGTGAGCGCGCCAGCCGGAACAGCAATGCGACGATGCCCGGGTCCTGGCCGATGATCCGGCCGACGCTGCGCATCTCGTAATCGTCCGAGCGCAGCAGATCCTGCAACTCCACCAGAACACGGGGCTGCGGCGGCAGCTTCACGCCCTGCTTCAACAGGCGCTCCAGCGCCGCTTTTTCATCCACCTGCATCACCGCGCTCCCTGGGCTGCCAGTCGTTCATCCAGCCATTCTATCCAGTGTCTGACCGGCAAGACCGTACCCGACTGCAGGTGGGCAATGCAGCCGATATTGGCGCTGGCGATGCCGACGGGTGCGCCATGCGTCAGGGCCGCGAGCTTGTTGTCGCGCAACTGCACGGAGATTTCCGGCTGCAGGATCGAATAGGTGCCGGCCGAACCACAGCACAGGTGCGCGTCGGCCACCGGTACCGGTTCGAAGCCCGCGGCGACGAGCAATGGTTCCACGCCGCCGCGCAGCTTGAGGCCGTGCTGCAAGGTGCAGGGGGCGTGAAAAGCGATCCTGCGCCGTTCCGCCGGCGCCGACTTTTGCAACAGGGCGAGCAGCGCCGCTTCTTCGGCCGCAACGACCTCGCTGACATCGCGCGTCAATTCCGCCACGCGCACCGCTTTCACCGCATAGGCCGGATCGTCCTGCAGCAGATGGCCGTAGTCCTTGACCTGCACGCCGCAGCCCGAGGCCGTCATCACGATCGCCTCGACACCCGCTTCGAGATGCGGCCACCAGGCATCGATGTTGCGCCGCGCATTGTCCATCGCACCGGCCGCATCGTTGAGATGCAGCCTCACGGCGCCGCAGCAGCCGGCTTCGTGCGCCGCGAACAGGTCGATGCCGAGCCGCGCCAGGACACGCTGCGTCGCGCCGTTGATGTTCGGATACATCGACGGTTGCGCACAACCCGCCAGCACCAGCATCTTGCGCGCACGCACGCCAGCGGCGGGCAGCGTGCCGGCCGACGACAGCGGCGGCACCTTGGCCTTGAGTGCAGCGGGCAGCAGCGGCCGCACCATCTGGCCCATGCGCATCGCGACGCCGAACAGCGTCGGGCGCGGCAAGGCTGCGCGCAAGGCCCCGCGCAGCAACTTGTCCGTACCGCTGCGCGGCACGCGCGCCTCCACCACCGCCCGCCCGATGTCGAGCAGCCGCGAGTAATGCACACCCGACGGGCAGGTGGTTTCGCAGCTTCTGCAGGTGAGACAACGGTCGAGGTGCAGGCGCGTCTTCTCGGTCGGTGTGGCGCCTTCGAGGACCTGCTTGATGAGATAGATGCGGCCGCGCGGACCATCGAGCTCGTCGCCCAGCAACTGGTAGGTCGGGCAGGTGGCGGTGCAAAAGCCGCAGTGCACACACTTCCTGAGGATTTCCTCGGCCTCGCGGCCCGCGGTCGTGTCGCGGATGAAATCGGCGAGATGCGTTTCCATTACAGCTCCCGATAGAGGCGACCGGGGTTGAAGATGCCGCGCGGATCGAAGGCGGCCTTGAGCTGGCGGTGCAGCCCCAGCAGCGGGGCCGGCAGCGGCGCGAAGGCCCCTAGCGGGTCTTTCAGTTCGGCCGGCGCACGGTAGAGGGTCGCACTGCCGCCGACGGCGGCCGCCGCCGCGCGGATGGTTTCAGCCGGCGCAGCGGATTTGAGCCAGCGTTGCGCGCCACCCCATTCGATGACTTGCTCGCCGGGCAGGTCGAGCGCCGGCGCGGTGGCCGGAACGGACAGGCGCCACAGCGTGTCCGCCGCGAAGAAGGGCAGTGCCTGGTCGCGCAGGGCATCCCAGAACCCGCTCTCCGCCGTATCGCCAGCGCCGAGTTTCTTCTCCGCCGCCTCCACCGCCGCGCGCGCGCCGGCCAGCTTCAGCGTCAGCGCACCGTCGTGCCAGGCGCTGGCGACGATCGGCAAGGGCTGGCCGCGCCAGCGGTTGAGCCGGTCGAGCGCGTCGGCCTGGCTCATCGCGAAGCGCAGCGTCGCCGCGGCGACCGGCCGGGGCTGCACCTTGAGCGAGACTTCGAGGATCAGGCCGAGCGTGCCGAGACTGCCGGCAATCAGGCGCGAAACATCGTAACCGGCGACGTTCTTCATCACGCGACCGCCAAAATTCAGTTCGCGCGCCTTGCCGTCGAGCAGCAGGACCCCGAGCACGTAGTCGCGCAGCGAACCGGCGCTGGCGCGGCGCGGGCCGGACAGCCCCGCCGCCACCACCCCGCCGATGGTGCTGTCCGCTGCAAGGCGCGGCGGCTCGCAGGGCAGGCACTGGCCCTTCTCCGCCAGCACCGCCTCGATCTCCGCCAGTGGCGTGCCGCACTTCGCGGTGATGACCAGCTCGGTCGGCTCGTAGGCGACGATGCCGCGGTGCGCGCGGGTGTCGAGAATCTCGCCCTGCAGCGCGTTGCCGTAGAAGTCCTTGCTGCCCACACCGCGCAGACAGAGTGGATTTTCGGCACTGGCGGTGCGGATGCGTTCGCTGAACATTTCAATGCGGTCGCTCATTTCGCCCCCTGTGCAGTGCCCGTCAGGCGATACTCGGAGCAGTGGCGCGGCGTCGGCACCGCCTTGCCGGGGTTGAGCAGCCCCTCCGGGTCGAAGGCGGCCTTGACGGCGTGGAAGGCCTCCAGCTCCTCGCGCGTGAATTGCACGCACATCTGGCCGACCTTCTCGATGCCGACGCCGTGCTCGCCGGTGATGGTGCCGCCGACATCGACGGAGAGTTCCAGGATGCGCGCGCCGAACTCGGTGGCGCGCTCGACCTCGCCGGGCACGTTGGCGTCGAACATGATCAGCGGATGCAGGTTGCCGTCGCCGGCATGGAAGACGTTGGCGCAGCGCAGGCCGTAGTGCGTCGACAGCTCGGCGATGCGCGTCAGCACCTGCGCGAGATGCTTGCGCGGAATCGTGCCGTCCATGCACAGGTAATCCGGCGTGAGGCGCCCGACCGCGGGGAAGGCCGCCTTGCGGCCGGCCCAGAATTTCAGGCGTTCCGCCTCGCTCTGCGACACGCGCAGGTCGCGCGCGCCGGCCTGCGCCAGCACCGACTTCATCGCGGCGATCTCCTCGGCCACCTCCTCCGGCGTGCCGTCGGACTCGGCCAGCAGGATCGCCGCGGCGGACAGGTCGTAGCCCGCATGCACGAAGTCCTCGACCGCCGCCGTTGCCGGCTTGTCCATCATCTCCAGCCCGGCCGGGATGATGCCGGCGGCGATGA
>CAYNCH010000090.1:0-7331 GCA_964395815.1 uncultured Methyloversatilis sp. | reverse complement strand
ATGCATGGCCAGGATCATGATGGCGCCGAGCAGAACGAACAGCACGTCGGCGGAAGTCTTGAAGTTCTCCATGTTGGTGCCCCCTTAACCCAAATGGGGAGCAACACGAGCAACAAGCGTTCCACGATATGTTGTTACAAATAATCAATCTGTTAGGCATCACGATCTGGCGACCCGAGGCAACGATGCACAATTCGCGGGCAATCGATGGCACCAATCGGGTGCGACCGACGGGTGTTTCGCCGGCTGTCGCGGCTTGAATCCGGCGGGTTTCGTTGTCAGAATCACCCCATGACGGCTGGCCACAGAATCGGCTGCATGACGGAGGAGATTGATCGATGGTACGTCCCGTAACCGCCCTTTTCGGCGTGGCGTTGGTGTTCGCTGTTTTGGCGTTCTGGCTCGGACTGGAACGCTACGGCAATATTTATGGCGTGTCCGCGGGCATTCTGATCTGCGGTTTTCCGACCCTGTATTTTTGCTGCAAGCGGCGCTACTGGGAGCCGTGGCGCATGGCCCTGCTGGGCGGCCTGGGCGGCAGCCTGTGCGCGTTGCCATTCGCCGGCAGTCCCTTCTCTTTCGGCTTTCTGCTGTTCCTGTTCATGGTAGGCGGCAGCCTTGGCGGGCTACTGTTCTGGCTGGCCGCGATCTGGCGCAACGATGACCTGACCTGCCCGAAATCCTATTGCCTGCCCTGCGGCACGGTATATCGGGTCGCCCGACAGGCCCTGAACCGGCGTTAGCCTTGTATTCGCCGTCCCGCCAGCGCCGACTTTTCGCAGCCTAATCCAGGTACGTCCGCGCTTCCTCGAAGCGTGTCGCAAACCAGCCGCGCGTCAAGCTTTCCATGCGGACCTTGCCGTTGCTGTTCGGTGCATGGATGAAGCGGCCGTCGCCGACATAGATGCCGACATGCGAGCGGGGACGATTGCGGGTATTGAAGAACACCAGGTCGCCGGGGCGCAGTTCCGCGCTGTCGATCGGCCGCCCCAGACGCGCGATGTCTGCCGCCGAGCCCGGCAGCTCCAGTCCGGCAGCGTTTTCATAGACGTAGCTGACCATGCCGCTGCAGTCCAGCCCGGCTTCCGGATTCTTGCCGCCGAAGCGGTAACCGGTATCGATCAGGTGCAGGGCATAGAGCACGATATCGTGGGCACGCGCATCGTTGGTACCAGGGATGGGCGGTGCAACGGGCTGGGGGACGACGGCACGCGGAGCAGGGGCTGTCGCCACCAGCCCGCAGCCGGCGAGCACGACGGACAAGGTGAGGAAAACGATCAGGCGCATCCGCAAATCCTATTCCGGTAGACTCGCCGGCGACCCCGAAAATAAAGGAAACTTGCCCATGCAATTGCGCGATCCCCGTCTGTTCCGCGAACAGGCCTATATCGGCGGCACCTGGACAGCGGCCGACAGCGGTGCCACGGTCGTCATCTGTGACCCCGCCACCGGCAGCCCGCTCGCCGCCGTTCCCGACATGGGCGCCGCGGAAACGCGTCGCGCCATCGAGGCCGCCGACGCTGCTTGGCCGGGCTGGCGTGCGCTCACAGCCAAGCAGCGCGGGGTGATCCTGCGCCAGTGGCACGACCTGATCGTCGCCCATGCCGACGACCTTGCGCTGCTGATGACCAGCGAACAGGGCAAGCCGCTTGCCGAGGCGCGCGGCGAGGCGCTCTATGCCGCCAGCTTCGTCGAATGGTTCGCCGAGGAGGCCAAGCGCGCCTACGGCGATGTCATTCCGCAGACCATCGCCAACCAGCGCCTGCTGGTGCTCAAGCAGCCGATCGGCGTCGCCGCCGCGATCACGCCATGGAACTTCCCTTGCGCGATGATCACGCGCAAGGTCGCGCCTGCCCTGGCCGCCGGCTGCCCGGTAGTCGTCAAGCCCGCCGAGCAGACACCGCTCACCGCGCTGGCCCTGGCCGAACTGGCCGCGCGCGCCGGCTTCCCGCCCGGCGTGTTCAACATCGTCACCGGCTCGGCGGCGAACGCCCCCGTCATCGGCGGCGAACTGACCGGCAACCCGACAGTACGCAAGCTTTCCTTCACCGGCTCGACCGAGGTCGGCCGGCTGTTGATGGCCCAGTGCGCGCCGACGCTCAAGAAGGTCTCGCTGGAACTCGGTGGCAATGCACCCTTCATCGTCTTCGACGACGCCGACGTGGATGCCGCAGTCGAAGGGGCGATGGCGAGCAAATACCGTAACGCCGGCCAGACCTGCGTCTGCGCCAACCGCCTGCTGGTGCAGGCTGGCGTCTACGAGGAATTCGCGCAGAAACTCGCCGCGAGGGTCGCCGCGCTCAAGGTCGGTGCCGGCATCGAGGACGGAGTGAACCAGGGACCGCTGATCGATGCCCAGGCGCTGGCCAAGGTCGAGGCCCATGTCGCCGATGCCGTGGCGCAAGGCGCGCGTGTGCTGACCGGCGGCAAGCGTCACGCGAAAGGCGGCACCTTCTTCGAGCCGACCGTACTCGCCGATGTGACAGCGCAGATGCGTTGTGCCCGCGAGGAGACCTTCGGGCCTGTCGCTCCGCTGTTCAGGTTCGTCGACGAGGCCGAGGCGATCGCCCTCGCCAATGCCACCGAATACGGCCTGGCAGGCTACTTCTATGCACGCGACCTCGGCCGCGTGTGGCGCGTCGCCGAGGCGCTCGAATACGGCATGGTCGGCGTGAACGTCGGGCTGATCGCCAACGAGGTCGCCCCCTTCGGCGGCGTCAAGCAGTCGGGCATCGGACGCGAGGGATCGAAATACGGCATCGAGGAGTATCTCGAAACCAAATACGTCTGCATGGGCCTCGCCTGAGGACGGCTCGCGACGGGATCAGCCGTCCGGCGAACTTTCCGGCGCGGGGTCCGCGGAGCTGGCGGGAACTCCTGGCAGCGGGTGTTCCGCACGCTGGGTGCCGCCACGCTGCAGGCGACGGCGGTCGAGCCACCAGGCGAGCACCGGCAGGACGACAAAAGAGCCGGGCATGGCCAGGACGACCAGATAAGGCGAAAGATGGGCGAGCGCCTGCAACTGGTGGGCAAGTTCGCTCCGCTCTTCGGCTGTCCAGCGACCGCCGTTGCGGCGCTTCATCAACAGCGGCATGAGTCCGCGCACCTTGACGAATTCGGCGGTGATCTGGTGGCGCTCGCGCTGCTGGGCTTCGAGGATGCGCTGGATGAACATGGGGGACAGGCGCCGCTTGCTCAGCGCTTGCAGTTGCCGGCCGGCCTCCCGAATTGCCTTTCTGTCGTCCATGCTCACCGCAAGGGGCGGGACGCTAGCAGCCAACGCTCGCTTTCGCGCCAGAGTTTCCAGGCCAGGACGCTGCGCTTTGTCCAGCGCCAGAGAAAGTGGCGTGCACGCGGGCTGGCGGCGACCAGCACCGCCGTACCTGCCGCAAGCTCGGGATGTTGGCGTAGCCAGCGCAGGCCGGAGTGCACATTGTCGGCAACGTCGAACATCGGCTGCAAGCCAGCCACATGCGCCGCGAGCTGTTCGCGCTGGATGCCGGCTTCATGCTGCAGGTGCTGCCGCAGCAACGCCAGTTCGACGGCATTCACGAGGACCGGCCCGCACGCAATACCGCTTCGTCACGCCGTAGTTCGACAAGGCTGGCGGCAAAGAGCTGGGAGCCGCGTCGCGCCAGCCGTACCGCAATGATCGCGGCGACGGTCGCCGCCCCGAGAAACAGGGCGCTGAAGATGCCCAGCGCCAGCAGGCGATGGCTCTCCCAGAGCAGCACGGTGATGAAAACGGCGAAAAAGACCATTCCGCTGCAGCCGAGCAGCACGGCCGCCAATCCCCATAGCAGCAGTCCGGAAAGACGACCCGCTTCCTCACGCGCCTCGATCGTGAATAACTCAAGGCGCGTGCGCAGCAACGCGACGGACGTCGTCGCAAAGCCTCGCAAGGAGGCGAGCAAGCCTCTGGATGGGTTCAACGGCGGCCGATCAGCAAGCCGACGATGAAGCCGAAACCGGCGGCGATGCCGACGGAACGCCAAGGGTTGTCATGCACGTAGTCGTCGGCAGCGCGGCCCACCTGTTTGGCGCGATCGACGACGACGGCTTCCGCCTCAGCCAGGCGCACCTTGGCGTCGGCGAGACGGGTCTGCACCTTGGCGCGCAATTCGGCAGCCTTGTCGCCCGCCTGATTCGCGGTCGCGCGCAGGAGTTCTTCGGCGTCGGCGACGACCACCTTGAAATCGGCAATCAGTTTTTCCTTGCTGACATCGGTCATTTCGGTCATTTTCAGCTCCTCGTTTCTATCTGACTTGGGTTGATCAGTTACATGATGAATCATTGTCTCACAGCTGTTCGCGCCAGTCATATTCGATCGTCAACGGGGCGTGGTCGGAAAAGCGGGTCGCCTTATACACAGCGGCCTGTCTCGCTGTGGCCGCCAGTCCCCGCGTCGCCAGTTGGTAGTCGATGCGCCAGCCGACGTTCTTCGCCCAAGCCTGGCCGCGATTCGACCACCACGTATACGCCTCGCCCTCGGCATCCGGATGCAGATGACGGTAGGGATCGATCCAACCGAGTTCATCCTTGACGCGGGCTATCCACGCACGCTCCTCGGGCAGGAAACCGGAGTTCTTCTGGTTCGATTTCCAGTTCCTAAGATCTTTTTCCGTAGGCGCGATGTTCCAGTCGGCACAGAGGAGGATTTCGCGACCCTCCCGGCATGCCTCGTCGTGCAGTGCCTGCAGATGCGGGTAGAAGACGTCCATGAAGCGAAATTTGGCCGCCTGGCGCTCCGGCGAGGACGAGCCCGAGGGCACGTACAGGGAGATCACCGAGAGTCCCGGCCAGTCGCAACGCAGATAGCGGCCTTCGGCATCGAACTCGGCGACGCCGATACCCTCGCGGATGCGCTGCGGTGGCCGGCGCGCATAGAGCCCGACACCGCTATAGCCTTTCTTCCCGGCGTAATGAAAATAGCCCTGCAAGCCGGCGATGCTGCGCATCGACGCGTCGAGGTCGGCATCCTGCGCCTTGAGTTCCTGCACGCAGACGATATCGGCCAACTGGCTGGCGAGCCACTCGCGCCAGCCTTTGCGGCACGCGGAGCGGATGCCGTTGAGATTCAGGGTAACGATACGCAACATGTAGAATGATTTCCCTATGAACACCAACGATTCTAACCAGACGGTCGCGAACGATTTCATCGCGTTCGCCTGCGACAAGGGCGTGCTGCGCTTCGGCGAATTCAAGACCAAGGCCGGACGCCTGTCTCCCTACTTCTTCAATGCCGGCCTGTTCAACGACGGTGCCTCGCTGACGCGGCTCGCCGATTTTTACGCCCGGGCGATTCTCGCTTCCGGTCTTGCCTTCGACATGCTGTTCGGTCCAGCCTACAAGGGCATTCCGCTGGTGGCCGCGATCGCCATGGCTCTGGCGGCACGCGACCGCAACCTGCCCTTCGCCTTCAACCGCAAGGAAGCCAAGGACCACGGCGAAGGTGGACTGTTGATCGGCGCCCCGCTGACCGGCCGGGTGCTGATCGTCGACGACGTGATTTCCGCCGGCACCTCGGTGCGCGAGTCCGTCGCGATAATTCGCGCGGCCGGCGCCACACCGGCCGGTGTGGCAATCGCCATCGACCGGCAGGAACGCGGAACCGGAGCGCTTTCCGCCGTCCAGGAGGTCGAGCAATCCGAGGGCATGCCGGTGATCGCCGTCGCCCGTCTTGTCGATTTGATCGGTTATCTGGCTGGCCAGCCTGCCCTGGAACAGAATCTCGAGGCCGTACGCCGCTATCGGGAGACCTACGGTGTTGCGTAATCCATCCATGCCGCGGGTACTGTTCACCCCCGTCACCATCCTCGCCTGCGGTCTGCTTGTCGCACTGCCCGCAGCTGCACGGATTACCTGCTGCGAAGTCGACGGCAAGCGCTTTTGCGGCGATCCGGCACCGGCACAATGTCTGAACAAGGCCAAGAAGGTATTTGAGCGCGGTGTGGCGAAGGAGGTCGAGGCCCCCCTGACAGCGGAGCAGCGTGCGGCACGCGAGGCTGAAGACGCACGCAAGAAAGAGGAAGAGAAGAAAGCAGCCGAGCAGGAGCGGCGCGATCGTGCCCTGTTGGCCAGCTATTCAAGCGCCAAGGAAATCGATACCGCGAGAAATCGCGCAATCGCCGAAATCAAACGCAATGCCGAGCAGGCGCAGAATCGCCTGGATGCCGCGCTGAAGAAGCAAAAGGCACTGGAACAGGAAAAAGAGTTCTACAAGAAAAAACCGCTACCGGCCGCCCTGCAGTCGCAGATCCGCGACAATGAGTCCGAGATCGCTGCCCAGCAAAAAGCGCTGGCGGCCAAGGATGCCGACATCGCCGCGGCCAAAGCCCGTTTCGATGACGACAAGGCACGTTACCTGCGCCTCAGCAGCAAAAAGTAAGCGGTCAAACGTGCGCCAGGGCGCTGCACGCTTCAGGCGCCAAGCTTTTTCTTCAGCAACTCGTTGACCTGCTGCGGGTTGGCCTTGCCCTTGGTGGCTTTCATGATCTGGCCAACCAGCGCATTGAAGGCTTTTTCCTTGCCGGCGCGAAACTCCTCGACCGACTTCGGGTTGGCGGCGAGCACCTCGTCGATGATCGGCTCGATGGCCGAAGCGTCCGAAACCTGCTTGAGACCGCGCGCCTCGATGATGATATCGGCATCCTGACCCTCGCCGCTCCAGAGCGCCTCGAAGACTTCCTTGGCGAGTTTGCTGGAGAGCGTACCGTCGGCGATGCGCTTGACCATGCCGGCGAGCAAAGTCGGCGCCAGCGGGACGGCGGCAATGTCCTTTTCCTCCCGGTTGAGGCGGGCGGACAGTTCACCCATCACCCAGTTGGCGCACAGCTTGGCGTTTTCCCTGCCGGCCGCCGCGATGGCGTCCTCGAAATACCGCGCCATGTCGCGCGTTGCGGCGAGCGTCGCGGCATCGTAGGCCGAGAGGCCGTAATCGGCCTGGAAACGCGCCTGCATTGCCTGCGGCAACTCGGGCAGCGTGACCTTCACCGCCGCAATCCAGTCGGGGGTGATCTCCAGCGGCAACAGGTCGGGATCGGGGAAGTAGCGGTAGTCGTGGGCGTCTTCCTTGCTGCGCATGGCGCGCGTCTCGCCCGTGTCGGGGTCGAACAGCACGGTGGCCTGGTGGACCTTGCGACCTTCCTCGATCTCGTTGATCTGCCACTGGATTTCGTAGTCGATGGCCTGCTGCAGGAAGCGGAAGGAGTTGAGGTTCTTGATCTCGCGCCGCGTGCCGAGCGGTTCGCCAGGACGGCGCACCGAGACGTTGGCATCGCAGCGGAAGCTGCCTTCCTGCATGTTGCCGTCGCAGATGCCGATCCAGGTGA
>CAYNCH010000089.1:0-7370 GCA_964395815.1 uncultured Methyloversatilis sp. | reverse complement strand
AAATCGGCCTCCATGGCCCGGCGTTCCAGGGCCGCAGCGGTCATCGTCGGCTCGAAGAACTGCGCATTGTTGCGACCGGCATCCTTGGCGCGATACATCGCCAGATCGGCGTTGCGGAACAGGACCTCGATATCGCGGCCATCGTCCGGATAGAGCGTGATGCCGATCGAGGCGCCGATGTGGATCTCATGGGCATCGATCATTACCGGTGCGGACAGCTGCGCGATGATCTTGTCCGCCACCACGCCGGCGGCGGCGCTGTCCTCGACATCCGGCAGTAGCACGACGAACTCGTCGCCGCCCTGGCGTGCGACCGTGTCGGTCTCGCGCACGCACAGGCGCAACCGCTCCGCGACGGACTGCAGCAGGCGGTCGCCGATGTGGTGGCCGAGCGTGTCATTGACCTGCTTGAACAGGTCGAGGTCGACGAACATCAGGGCCACGCGCAACTCCTCGCGGTGCGCCTTCTTCAGCGCCTGGCCGAGACGCTCCGCCATCAGGTTGCGATTAGGCAGGCCGGTCAGGGCATCGTAGTTCGCCCGATAGACGATTTCCGCCTCGGTACGCTTCTTCTGCGTGATGTCGATGAACAGCGAGACGTACTCGACCGGATGGCCCTGCGCATCCTTCACCGTCGAGATGATCTGCCACTCCGGGAAGATTTCGCCGCTCTTGCGGCGGTTCCAGACTTCACCTTCCCAGCGGCCGCTGGTGAGCAGGCTGCTCCACATCTCTTCGTAATGGCTTTGGTCGTGGCGGCCGGACTTGAGGATGCGCGGCGTCTGGCCGATCGCCTCCTCCGGGGAATAGCCGGTGACAGCGGTGAACGCGGGGTTGATGCGCTTGATGATGCCTTGGGCGTCGGTGACCATGATCGCCTCGCTGGTCGCCTCGAACACCGTTGCCGCCTCGCGCATGCGCCGCTCGGTCTCGATCCGTTCGGTAATGTCCTGGATCAGCGCCAGCAGCTTGCGCCTGCCGCCGACCTCACCCACCGGCATCGCGAGGATGTCGTAGCTGCGTCCGTCGATCGGCGGCGGCTGCAGGCGCACCGTCTCGCCGGCGCCGATCACGCGTTGCAGCGGGCAGAAGTTGCAGCGCTCGGCATGGCCGAAGATCGCCTGGTGGCAGATCTGCCCCGTCAGGGCCTCGCCGAAGAGGGAGTCGGCGCTGCGACTCGAATAGCGGATACGGAATTCGTCATCGACGATATAGAGCCCGATGCCGCTGCGCTCGATGGCATCGATCATTGCGCGCCAGCGTTCCTCGGCTTCCGAGATGGCGATCTCGCGCACCCGCACCGCCACGGCCAGCAGATTGAAATCCTCGGCCAGCGTGCCGAACTCGTCCATCACCGGATAGTCGATATGGGTATCGAGGCGGCCCAACGCATAGGCATGCACGCCGTCGCGCACCCGGTCGAGCGGATCGCTGATCCAGCGGCGACCGAGCCAGCCGGTCAGCGGCAGGACCAGCAGCAGCGAGGCCGCCAGCACGGCGAAGGCGACCAGCAGGGCACGACGCTGTTCGGCCTGAGCGAACTGGCGATCGAGCGCCACCGTGATCCACGCCATCTCGTCGCCGGCCAG
Organism: uncultured Methyloversatilis sp.; assembly: GCA_964395815.1. Lineage (GTDB taxonomy): Bacteria > Pseudomonadota > Gammaproteobacteria > Burkholderiales > Rhodocyclaceae > Sulfuricystis. The sequence continues at coordinate 5,781 of CAYNCH010000089.1, read as the reverse complement.
CGCCAGGGCCGCCACATCGAGAAACTGGCGGGCACGCGGCGGCACATCCTCCGGGCGATGCTCCTGCGCCATGCCTTCCAGCGCGGGTACACCCACCAGATCCGCAGGCTGCAGGCCCTGGACATTGCGGCTGTCGAAATCGCCGCTGAACAGCAGGCCGATCGCCATGTTGCGCAGACCGGCCTGTGCGTCGAGCTCCGCTACCGGTAGCGGCGTGGCAAGGCGCAGCCAGCCGACGATGCGGCTTTCCTCGCCGCGCTGGCGGCGGACCGGGACAACCGTCTCGATCAGCAACTGCCGGCCGCTGCGCTGCAAACGGGCGACGACCCCGGATGGACGGCCGAATGCCGCGACATCGGCGGACAGGCTGGCCGGCAGGCTGGCCGGCTGCCAGTCTTCGCTGCCGGACTCCGCGTCGTACAGGCGCCACGCGCCCTCCACCCAGCTGGAGAAGCCGTAGCGGTGCGTGGTAGCGGATGGGGTGGCGCGCATGTCGAACGCGACGATGCGGCCATGCCCGTCATATGCGGCCAGCTCGGTCGGCAGGCCCTGCTCGGCCTGCAGGTGCAGGCTGTAGGCGAGCTTCTTCTTTTCCTCGTCGTAGATCAGCGGCTGATAGTTTTCCGGCGTGGCGTAGTCGGTCAGCAGGGCCAGGCTGGCCACACTCTCCTCGCGATCGGCCAGGGCCGTTGCGCTCGCTGCCAACTTGCGGCGCATGTCGGCGATCCGGTCGGCGATGTCGCGCAGCATGGCATGGGCATTGCGCTCCGCCAGCAGCTCGTGCTGGCGGCCGATCTGCCAAGTCAGCGCGACGGCCACCAGCAGCAAGGCCGTCGTCAGCGAACCGAACAGCAGCAGTTGCAGCTTGCGGCGGACGGTCAGCGGCATCGCGGGCTCAGAAGATCGGGGCGATTTTCTCGACGTTGTCGCGCGTCACCGCGATCGAGTCGACCATCACCTCCTTCGGACCCGGTGCACCGCCGCGCAACAGGCGGATCGCCGCGGCTGCGCCCTCCTTGCCGAAGGTCGGATAGGTGAAGGTGGCATCGAGATCACCGGTGCGGATTGCTTCGCGGGCTTCGCCGATGTAGTCGATGCCGGTGATCGGGATCTGCCGCGGATTGCGTCCTGCCTTGCGCAGGGCGATGATCGCGCCAAGCGCCATGCTGTCGGACTGGGCGTAGATGGCATCGAAGGCCAGGTTCTCGGCCAGGGCTTCCTCGATGCGCTGGATCGCCAGCGCGCGCAGCGAATCCGCCCGGCGTGTGGCGACGATCTGCAGGCCGGGATGTTTTTTCAGCTCGTCCTCGAATCCGGCGGTGCGCAACTGGCCGGGCGTGGACGTCGGGATATGCTGCAGCATCAGAATGCGGCCCTTGCCGTTCAGGCGGCGCGCCAGGTACTGTGCGGCCTGGCGGGCGATGGCCCGGTTGTCGGCGGCGATGAACTGGGTGAACTCCTCGCCATTGACGCGCCGCGACAGCAGGATCACCGGGATGCCCTGGCGGTGCACGCGCGCGATCGGCTCGCGCATCAGTTCGGCATCGCGCGGGCTGGTGATCAGCACATCGACGCCGCGCGCGGCGAGGTCCTCGATGTCCTTCACCTGACGGGCGGTATCGCCCTTCGCATCGGTAAAGACGAACTCGATGTCCGGCTCCTTCGCCAGCGCCTCCTTGAGGTCGCGCACCTGGGCGGCACGCCAGTCGTTCGCCATGGTGTCCTGCGCAAAGGCCACGACGTACTTCCGCTGTGCCGGGGCACGCTCCGCCGCCGCTGCGCCGGTCTGGACGGCCAGCAGAAAGAAGGCGGCACAGGCGGCGAGCAGTTTTGCTTTCATGGCGCTTCCTGTCGGATGGGTATGGACGGCGAATATATCCTGTTCCACAGGGTCTGGAACAGGGGAGCAGACAGTGTCGGCAAGGCTCAGGCCGGCATCACGCCGCTTTCTTGCGCGGCATCGGGCGGCTCGAACCAGCCGAGTTGCTGGTCGAGCACCGCGGGTGTCGCCTCCGAGGCATCGCCCTGGCGCGCGATGAGCCGACGGCGCATTTCCTCGGGCGCGGCGGCTGGCGCGAGGATGGCGAACGGCACGCCCAGCCGTTCCGCCAGCGCGCGGAAGACATCCCGCTCGGTGCGCTTCAGGAAGGCAGCGTCGACGATCACCGACCAGCCGGCAGCGATGGCCAGCTCGGCCAGTTCGCCAAGGTGCGCATAGGTGCGCAGCGTGGCCGTCGGCGTGTAAATGCTGCCGCCGCTGGCGTCCTCCGGCGCGAGCCCGAACAGGCGCTTGCGTTCGACATCGGAACGGATGCGCACGGTGTGCAGAAAGTCGGCGCTGGCGAGACGGCGGCTGGAGGCCCAGGTCTTGCCGCTGCCCGACGGACCGCAGGTGATCGTCAACGTCGGCGAGGGCGCGACGGCGAGGCGATGCGCGAAAACGAGGTAGCGCGCACAGTCTGCGGGCCGGCCCTGCAGGGCGGCGACCTTGGCGCGCACCATGGCGCGATAGACAAGATAGAAGCGCAGCACCGTCAGCGCATCGTGATCGCCGCTGCGGTCCAGCCATTCGGACAGCAGCCAGCCGGCCAGCCCGGGCCGGCCGTGTTCGAGCAGGTCGAGCAGCGTGAAGGCGATCTCGCTGGCGACATCGATGCAGCGGAAGCGGTCGTTGAACTCGATGGCGTCGAAGGGCACGATGCGCCCGGCGAGCAGCACGAGGTTGCCCAGATGCAGATCGCCGTGGCCTTCGCGTATGCGGCCTTGCCGCTGGCGCCGGGCGAAGTCCTGCGCATGGCGGGCAAATTCGGTACGCGTCCAGCCTTCGAGCGCGGCGAGGAAAGCCGCCTCGGCCGGCATCAGCGCCTGCAGTTCGGCAAAGTTTTCCAGCGCATCGGCCAGCACCGTGTCGGGAGCACCCAAAGTCGGCGCCGACGGGACGGCGGCGGCGGCCTCGACGGCGGCGAGCTCGCGCGCGAAGACGGAGAGCTGCGCACCGGTCAGATCGCCAAAGGCGCAAACGCGGTCGAGCTGTGCATCGGCCGCGAAGCGACGCATCTTCACCGCGGGCTCGCCGGCCAGGTCGACGACGTCCAGATACAGGTCGGGCGCAAAGCGACGATTGATGCTCAGTTCCTCCGTGCAGCAGGCCCGCCGCTTGGCCACGGAGCCGTAGTCGAGGAACGGCAGGGTCACCGGCTTCTTGATCTTGTATGCGAACTCGCCGGCGAGCAGCACCCACGAGATGTGGGTCTCGACGACAGACACCTGCCGTGGGTCGGGCAGGGCATTGATGTAGGAGGAAAGCGGGGCATCCGGCATAATCTGCGCATTATGACTCTCACCGAACTGCGCTACATCGTCGCCCTCGCCCGCGAGAAACATTTCGGCCGCGCGGCGGAGAAATGCTTCGTCGCCCAGCCGACGCTTTCCGTCGCGGTGAAGAAGCTCGAAGAGGAACTCGGCCTGATTCTCTTCGAACGCGGCCAGAGCGAGGTCACCGTGACGCCGGCCGGCGAGCCGATCGTGCGCCAGGCCGAGCGTGTTCTCGCCGAAGCCGCCCGCGTCAAGGAACTCGCCGACACCGCCGGCGACCCGCTGGCCGGCCCGCTGCGCCCCGGCGCGATCTACACCATCGGCCCCTACCTGCTGCCGAAACTGGTGCCGCTGCTGCGCGAGCGTGCGCCGAAGATGCCGCTGATGATCCAGGAGAACTTCACGCACAAGCTGATCGAGGCGCTCAAGAGCGGCGAGCTCGATGTCGCGATCCTGGCGCTGCCAATCGAGGAAGCCGGGCTGGTCGCCCAGCCGGTTTATGACGAGGCCTTTCGTGTCCTCGTGCCGGCGCTGCATCCCTGGGCGAAGCAGAAAACGGTCGATGCCGACCATCTGCTGGATGAACCGCTCTTGATGCTCGGCCGCGGCAACTGCTTCCGCGACCAGGTGCTCGACCTGTGCACGCGCGCCGGTGCGGGCGGTCCGCAGGTACTGGAAGGTTCCTCGCTCGAAACCATCCGCCTGATGGTCGCTTCGGGGGTGGGCATTACCGTCATGCCGGCCTCGGCGGTCGACGAACTGCCGAAGAGCGACGCGCTGCTGCGTGCACGCCCCTTCACCGAGCCGACACCGATGCGGCGCGTCGGCATGGTGTGGCGCGCCAGCTTCCCGCGGCATCAGGCGATCGGTGTCCTGCGCAAGGCCCTGCTCGATTGCAAACTGCCCGGCACTCAGCCGACAAAATAGCCATTGACTATGGTAGCCATCGAAACAATCCACTGGAATAATCAACTTCGGTAATTCAGAATACACTCATCGCAACGCAGACTTACAACGAGACTCAAGGAGACCGCCATGAAGAAAACCGCCAAGAAAGTCGCCGCCATCGATATCGGCATTTCGACTGCCGACCGCGCCAAGATCGCGCTCGGCCTGTCGCGCCTGCTGGCCGACAGCTACACGCTCTACCTGATGACGCACAACTTCCACTGGAACGTCACCGGCCCGCAGTTCAACGCGCTGCATAACATGTTCATGGCGCAGTACACCGAGCAGTGGAACGCGCTCGACATCATCGCCGAACGCATCCGTGCGCTGGGTCATCCCGCCCCCGGAACCTACAAGGAGTTCGTCAAGCTCGCCTCGATCAAGGAAGTCGAGGGTGTGCCCAAGGCCGAGGAGATGCTGCGCCTGCTGGTCGCCGCCCAGGAAGCGACCGCCCGCACCGCCCGCGAGCTGTTCCCGGTGGTCGACAAGGCCAACGACCAGCCGACCGCCGACGTGCTGACCCAGCGTCTCGACGTGCACGAGAAGACGGCCTGGATGCTGCGCAGCATGCTGGGCGAGTGACCCGCCACGTTACCTACCAGCTTCTGATCGAAGTCGCCCGCCCGGTGCGGGCGGCCATCGGCCGGTTCGGGGAATTCGACTTCCCGGCCGGCCGTTACATTTATACGGGCTCGGCGCGGCGCAATTGCGACGCGCGCATCGCCCGCCACCTGCGCCAGGAAAAGACGCTGCGCTGGCACATCGACTACCTGCTCGCGGCACCGGGGGTCGCCATCGCCGGTGTGCGCCGCTACGTCGAGGACGAGTGTGTCATCAATCGCGCCACGCCCGGCGACGTGCCGGTGCCCGGCTTCGGCGCTTCCGACTGCCGCGCCGGCTGCGGCAGCCACCTCAAGTTTCTCGGCTGATCAGAATTCCAGCGGATCGACGTCGAGGTGCCAGCGCAGATCGTGCGGCATCTTGAGGGCCTGCAGCGCCGCCATCCACGCCGCCAGAAAGGCCTGCAGCCCCGGCCGGCTGCGCGATTCGACCAGGAGTTGGGCGCGCTCGCGGTTCTTGAGCCGCGCCAGCCGCATCGGCACCGGATCGTAGATCAGCACTTCGGGAAAAGTCGGCGCCAGCGAGACGGCACCGTGCAGGAAATCGAGCGCGTGTTTCAGTTCGTGCGCCTCGGCGCGCAGCATGGCCTGGAAGGCGAAAGGCGGAAAGCCAGCCGCCTCGCGCTCGACCAGTTGTTCCCCGGCGAACAGTGCGTAGTCGTGGTCGATCAGCGCCCGGTAGAGCGGGTGGTCGGGATGCTCGGTCTGGATCAGCACCGCGCCGGGCAGGTCGTGCCGGCCGCTGCGCCCGCCGACCTGCATCAATTGTGCGAACAACCGCTCGGGGGCGCGGAAATCGGCGGCGAACAGCATCGCATCGGCGCCGACGACCCCGACGAGGGTCAGTTTTGGAAAGTCGTGTCCCTTGGCGAGCATTTGCGTGCCGACGAGGATGTCG
>CAYNCH010000088.1:0-7516 GCA_964395815.1 uncultured Methyloversatilis sp. | reverse complement strand
CCGATAATGGTATCAAGCTTGAGTGCGATGCCCGTCACATCGGCCCCCGGCAAAGCTTTCAGACGCTCGATATCGCGGGCGATCAGCTTGCGCAAGGGCAGAAACTGCGGCTGGGCGCTTTTGGCCAGGCGCGCTTCCGCTCCGCGCAGGGCGATCAACGCCGCCTCGACATTGCCGGCCAGCTGCAACTGCTGGGCGGCAATCGCGACATCCTGCTCGATCTCAGCCAGCAGGCGATCCTCGCGGACGCCCGACAGTTCCTGATAGATCGTTTCCAGCGCCATCTGCTGGCTCTGCATTTCAGCGAGGCGCGCCTCCAGTACGCCGACTTTCGCCTGCAGCGCGTCGAGCGTCTCGCGATTCTGCTGCGCACGTGCTTGCGCATCCCGCTGCACCGCCTCGCCATCGGCCAGCCGGCGCGCAAGCTCTTGCCGGGTTGCATCGATGCGGCCGCGCTCCTGCCACGTCAGCCAGCCCAGCGCCGCGACACCCAGCAGCGCCAGCACGGCCAGCAACAGCGCGACCTGCGGTCCGCGGGTCGCTTTGCCCACCGTCGATGCCGCCGCCGGCGACGCGGTGAGGGCCGGCAATTCCGTTGTCTTCTGATCGCTCATGAGTGTGAAAAATACTCCAAAAGTCCCGCCAGCAGACCGGCATCGGCCGGGCCGGTCGGAATCACCTCGCGCAGTCCGAGCACGCGCGCCTGCTCGGCGATGCGTTCGTGCGGCACGAAGGTCGGCGTGCGTTTCAGCCAGCCCTGGCCGAGCTTGCCGACCATCTCGTAGAGATTGCGCAGGCCTTCGCTGCTGGTCACGGTCATCGCATCGAGTCGCCCATCGCTCCACAGCTTGAGTAGCGGCGCCGGATCGAGCGCCGGCTTGGTGCGGCGGTAGCAGGTCACGTAATCGACATGCGCACCGCGCGACTGCAGCGTGTCGCCGAACAGGTCGCGGCCGCCGTCGCCGCGAAAGATGACGACGCGCCGGCCCGCCACGTCGGCGAATTCCGGCAGTGCGAGCAGCGCCTCGGAATCGAAGCGTTCCTGCGGTGCCGTGATATCCGTGATGCCGTGCCGGGCCAGCGCCTGTTCGCTGCTCCTGCCGACGGTCGCGGCGCGCACCTGCGCCGGCCAGGAACGATGCGCCAGCACCACGGCGAGTGCCTTGTCCACGGCGTTGGGGCTGACGAACATCGCCCAGTCGTACCGGTCGAGCCGGATCGCCGCATCGAGGATCGGCGTCGTGTCGGCGACTTCCGCGATGGCGAGCACGGGAAACAGCACCGGGTGCGCGCCCTGTGCCACCAGTGCCTCGGCGAAGTGGGTCGCCTGGCCGGCCGGCCGGGTCACCACCACATGCCGTCCCGCCAGCGCCGACTTTTTCGCTTCGTTATCCAAGCGCCGCGAGGATCTCGCTGGCGCCTTGCGCGCGCAGGTCCTCGACCAACGTGAGACCGAGTGACTCGGGATCGGCTGCCGGGCCGCTGATTTCCGCACGGGCGATCCGCGTCCCGTCGGGCGTCGCCACTAGGCCGCGCAGGCGCAGCGTGCCCTTGTCGTATTCGCCATAGGCGCCGAGCGGCACCTCGCAGCTGCCGGCGAGCGCCCGCGACACGGCGCGCTCGGCACGCACGCAGGCGGCCGTCGCCACATCGTTGAGCGGCGCCACCCAAGCAGCCACCTCGGGGCGCGCCGCCAGCGCCTCGATGCCCAGCGCGCCCTGCCCGGCGGCCGGCAGCGAGGACTCGGCAGGAATCGTCGAGCGGATGCGTTCCTTCAATCCCAGCCGCGTCAGGCCGGCGGCCGCGAGGATGATCGCGTCATACTGGCCCTCGTCCAGCTTTCTCAGGCGCGTGTCGAGGTTGCCGCGCAGGCTGGACACGGCCAGATACGGATACATGGCGCGGATCTGTGCCTCGCGGCGCAGGCTCGACGTGCCGACGACCGCGCCGGGCGGCAGGTCGTCGATGCGCGCGTACGTGTTGGAAACGAAGGCATCGTAGGGCACCTCGCGCGGGCCGATGGCCACCAGCGCGAACGCGGGCTCCAGCACCATCGGCACATCCTTCATCGAATGCACGGCGATGTCGGCGCTGCCGTCGAGCAGCGCGGTTTCCAGCTCCTTGACGAACAGGCCCTTGCCGCCGACCTTGGCGAGCGGCCGGTCGAGGATCTGGTCGCCGCGCGTCGTCATGCCGAGCAGTTCGACACGGCACGCCGGATATAATTTGCACAAAAGATCACGCACGTGTTCGGCCTGCCAGAGGGCGAGGCGCGATTCGCGCGTAGCGATGACGATGCGGTCGGGAGTGGAGGTCACGGGACTTTCCAATAGGCGAAAAAACATGAACGATTCAGCGGCGGCCGAACCTTTGCAGGCGGCAAATTCTAGCATCCAGCCTTCCTCCGGCCCGGCCACCCCCGACAAGGACGCGCCGCTGTTCGCGGATATCCGCCTGCTCGGCCGCCTGCTCGGCGATGTCATTCGCGATCAGGAAGGCACGGCCGTTTTCGACATCGTCGAACGTGTGCGCGCACTGTCGGTACGCTTCCATCGCCACAAAGACGAGGATGGCCAGGCCGCCCGCAGCGAGCTCGACGCGCTGCTCAACGGCCTGACGCGCGAGCAGACCAACCTGGTGGTGCGCGCTTTCAGCTACTTCTCGCACCTCGCCAACCTCGCCGAGGACCAGCACCACATCCGCCGCGCCCGCGCCCATGCGCTGGCCGGTTCCCGACCGCGCGAGGGCAGCGTCGCCCACGCCGTCGCGCGCGCCGGCGAACTGGGCCTCGGCAAGGACAAGCTCGCCGGCTTCTTCGCCCGCGCCGACATCGCGCCGGTGCTGACCGCCCATCCGACCGAGGTGCAGCGCAAGAGCATCCTCGACCGCGAGTGGACCATCGCCCGCCTGCTCGACGCGCGCGACCGCCAACCGCTGACCCCAGACGAACTGGCCGACAACGAGGAGGCGCTGCGCCGCGCGATCCTGATCCTCTGGCAGACGCGCATGCTGCGCACGGCCAAGCTCTCGGTGATGGACGAAGTCAACAACGCACTGTCCTTCTACGACACGACTTTCCTGCGCGCGCTGCCGCGCCTGCACAACGCGATCGAAGACGGCATGGAGACCGCCGTGCCCGCCTTCCTGCGCCCCGGCTCATGGATCGGCGGCGACCGCGACGGCAATCCCTTCGTGACTGCCGACATCCTGCAACGCGCCCTCAACGCCCAGAGCCGCAAGGCCTTCGCCTTCTATCTCGAACAAACCCACCTGCTCGGCGGCGAACAGTCGTCCTCCGAGCTGCTGGTCAAGGTCTCGGATGCGCTGCGCGAACTGGCGCAGCGCTCGCCCGACCGCAACCCGCACCGCGACGACGAACCCTACCGGCGCGCCATCGCCGGTATCTACGCGCGGCTGGCCGCGACGGCCCGCACGCTCGACCACATGGACGCCCTGCGTCATCCGGTGGCCGACGCGCCGCCCTATGCCGATGGTGCGGAATACGCCGCCGAGCTGGCCATCCTCGACAGCTCGCTGAAAAGCAACGGCGCCGCGTTGCTCGCCCGTGGCCGGCTGCGCCGGCTGCGCCGCGCCGTCGAAATCTTCGGCTTCCATCTGGCGCCACTGGACCTGCGGCAGAACTCCGACGTGCATCTGCGCACGGTGCACGAGCTGTTCGAAACCGCGCGCCCCGGCACCGATTACGCCGGCCGCAGCGAGGAGGGACGCATCGCGCTGCTGCTCGCCGAACTGGCCACGCCGCGCCTGCTCGCCTCGCCCTATTTCGCTTACTCGGAGGAAACCGCCGGCGAACTGGCGATCTTCCACGCCGCGCGCGAAGCGCACCGCCGCTACGGCAAGGCGGCAATCCAGAACGTCATCATCTCGAAGAGCGAAGGCGTTTCCGACATCCTCGAAGTGGCGCTGCTGCTCAAGGAAGTCGGCCTGCTGCGGCCGCGCGAGGGCGAGCTCGACGTCAACATCGTGCCGCTGTTCGAAACCATCGGCGATCTCGAACGCTGTGGCGCCGTCATGGACCGCCTGTTCTCGCTGCCCGCTTACCAACGCCTGCTCGACAGCCGCGGCCGCCGCCAGGAAGTCATGCTCGGCTACTCCGACAGCAACAAGGACGGCGGCTTCCTGATGTCGAACTGGGCGCTCTACCGCGCCGAGACCACGCTGGTCGAGGTATTTCGCATGCGCGACGTGAAGCTGCGCCTGTTCCACGGCCGCGGCGGCACGGTCGGCCGCGGCGGCGGGCCAAGCTACCAGGCCATCCTCGCCCAGCCGGCCGGTGCCGTGCAGGGCGCGATCCGCATCACCGAGCAGGGCGAAGTGATCGCCTCGAAATACGCCAATCCCGAACTCGGCCGCCGCAATCTCGAAGTGCTGGTGGCCGCCACGCTCGAAGCCACGCTGCTGCCGCGCGAGCACGACGACCCGCAGGAGGACTGCCTCGCCGCGATGGCCGATCTGGCCGACACCGCTTTCGCCGCCTACCGGGCGCTGGTCTACGAGACGCCGGGCTTCGAGCAGTATTTCTGGGAATCGACCGTCATCAGCGAGATTTCGCAGCTCAACATCGGCAGCCGCCCCGCCTCGCGCAAGAAGACCACCGCCATCGAAGACCTGCGCGCGATTCCCTGGGTGTTCTCGTGGTCGCAGTGCCGCCTGATGCTGCCCGGCTGGTACGGCTTCGGCAGCGCCTACCAGGCCTTCATCGCCGCGCGCGGCAACGCCGGCCTCGCGCTGCTGCGCCACATGGTCCGCGAGTGGGGCTTCTTCCGCAGCATGCTCTCCAACATGGACATGCTGCTCGCCAAGACCGACATCGCGCTCGCCGAGCGCTACGCCGGGCTGGTCCGGGACGCGGACCTGCGCACGGCCATCTTCGGCCGCATCAAGACCGAATGGCAGGCCACCGTCGACGCCCTGCTCGCGATTACCGGACAGGACGCACTGCTGGCCGGCAACCCGCTGCTCAAGCGCTCCATGACCAACCGCTACCCCTACCTCGACCCGCTCAACCACCTGCAGGTCGAACTGCTGCGCCGCTATCGCTCCGGCGCACCCTGGAGCGACGACCCGCGCGTGCAAAGCGGCATCCACCTCACCATCAACGGCGTGGCGGCGGGACTGCGCAACAGCGGCTGAATAACGCCGCCCCCAGCCCCCGCCCGCGACCTTACCCCTGCCCTTTCAGGCGCGCCTCGCGCTGGGCGCGGATCTCGGGTGGCCAGGTGCTTTCGATCCAGGTCAGCACGCGGCGGATCTGCTCGTCGGTAAGTTTGCCGGCGTAGGCCGGCATGTCGGATGCGTAGCCAGCCGGCGCCTGCGGCGGCACCATGCCGAACTTGACGATGGCGAACAGCTGCTCGTAGGGGTGGTGCCAGGTATGGCCGCTGGCATCGTGGGGCGGTGCCGGCAAGCGGCCATCGGCCTTGCGCGTGCGCCAGTCCGGCTGGCCTTCGCGCTGCGCACCGTGGCAGCTCGCGCACTCCGCCTTGTAGATCGCCTCGCCTTCCAGCAGGTCGAGCGCGTCGAAGCCGCCGGCAGGCCGGCCGCACGCGCCGAGCAGGCCGACGGCCAACAGCAGGGTTCCTAGGCAGGGAGCGTTCATCGCGATGCATCGCCCGTCTGCCGGGCCGCGGTGCGCGCCTGCCGACGGGCCCGTGCCTCGCTGAACATCCGCCAGGCACCATACAGGTTGACGGCGACCACCGCCAGTGCCGGCCAGAGCGGCAGTTCCTGACCGGTCGTATAGCTGTACACCAGCAGGCCGCCAAGCATCAGGCCGCCGATCAGGATGGCCAGCATCCCGCCATTGAGAAAACCCCGTTGCGCTGCCCTCACTGCCATTGCCCCCCACTTGTTCGGAAGCGCAACGCTACCACAAGAAAAAGTCGGCGCCGACGGGACGGCACCGACGCGTGCACGGCAACATGACAAGACGGCGGGTTTCGGCGACAATCGGCGCGCCACAACAACGGAAAGGTGCGGCGGAGTTATCTCCGCTTTATGTGTAGTTGCTCCCGATTTGATAGTGCAGCCCCGCGTACGAGCCGCTTGCCGTCTCCGTCTCCGTCTCCGTCTTTGTATCGCCGCATTGCGATCAATCCCGATCCCCATGTGCTGATCCCCCTGCCGCGGTCAGCGCATTTTCAGCCCGACATGCTGTCCACCACGCCAATCCCCAAGGGATGCAGGCAGGACGTTTGCCGTCCGGCTGTTTTTCCCGTCTGAGCCCTGCCATGGAAATACTTTTTCTTGTTGCGCTGATCGTGCTGAATGGCCTTCTTGCCATGTCGGAAATCGCCCTCGTGACCGCGCGGCGTGCCCGCCTCGCCCGCCTTGCCGAGGAGGGCGATGGCGCCGCCACGGTCGCACTCAAGCTGCATGACGAGCCAACCCGCTTTCTCTCGACCATACAGATCGGCATCACCTCGATCGGCATTCTCAACGGCATCGTCGGCGAAGCCGTGCTGGCCGAACCCTTTGCCCTGTGGATGCATGAACTCGGGCTGGACAAGGAAACCAGCAACCTCGCCGCCACGGGGCTGGTCGTGGTCGTGATCACCTACATCTCGATCGTCGTGGGCGAACTGGTGCCCAAGCGCATCGGCCAGTTCAATCCGGAGGGCATTGCCCGGCTCGTTGCGCGCCCGATGCAGTTCCTCGCCGTGTTCACCCGTCCCTTCGTGCGCCTGCTGTCGATCTCGACCGACACGCTCCTGCGCATTCTCGGCCAGCGCGAGCAACCCGGCCAAAGCGTCACGGAGGAAGAGATTCACGCCATGATCGAAGAGGGTTCCGAAGCCGGCGTCATCGAGGATCAGGAGCGCGAAATGGTCCGCAACGTTTTTCGCCTTGATGACCGACAGATCGGCTCGCTGATGATTCCGCGCGCCGATATCGTCTATCTCGACGTCGACCAGCCGATCGAAGATAACCTGCAAGGGATCGCCACCTCGGATCATTCGCGCTTTCCGGTCTGCCGTGGCGGCCTGCACGATGTCCTCGGCATCATCAATGCCAAGCAACTGCTGACACAGAAGATCAAGGGCAGCGAAGCCAACCTGGCCGCCCACCTCCAGCCCGCGGTCTTCGTGCCCGAAACCCTGAACGGCATGGATCTGCTGGGTCATTTTCGCGCCTCGGGGATGCAGATGGTGCTGGTCGTCGACGAGTACGGCGAGGTCCAGGGCCTGGTGACGCTGCAGGATGTGCTGGAGGCGGTCACGGGCGAGTTCAAGCCTCACAACCAGGAAGACGCCTGGGCGGTGCAGCGCGACGATGGCAGCTGGTTGCTGGACGGCCTGATCCCGATTCCCGAACTCAAGGACCGACTCGGCTGGAGGTCCGTTCCGGAGGAGGAGAGAGGCCGCTATCACACCCTGAGCGGCCTCGTCATGTGGCTGCTGGGACGGCTGCCGCAAACCGGCGATACGACGGCCTGGGAAGGCTGGATACTGGAGGTCGTCGACCTGGACGGCAAGCGTGTCGACAAGGTATTGGC
>CAYNCH010000087.1:0-7520 GCA_964395815.1 uncultured Methyloversatilis sp. | reverse complement strand
CTGCTGCAACGCGTTGCGCAGCTAGCCCTGCAGCGGGCCCGGCAGCTTGCGCACCACCTCTTCCCCTTCCGGCGTCAGATTCAGGAAGACCACCCGGCTGTCGTGGGTGCTGCGGCTCCGGTGCACATAGCCGCGCTTTTCCAGTTTGTCGAGCAGGTTGCTGGCCGTCGACATATGAATGAACAAGGCCTCGGCCAGATGTGAAACCTTCATTCCCGGCATCACCGACAGCTGCCAGAGCGCCCATAACTGGGCGCCCGACAGGCCGCTCTGCTTTTCCAGCGCCTGCATGTTGGCCTGCACCACGCGGAACAACCGCAATACATCGCCAAAGGTTTCTTCCGCCAGCCGGGTTTGCCGCTGCTTCATGTCCGCTCCATATAATTTTTACCTAAAACTGTTTTGTATAATACCTGTGCGCATTTCCAACCGGGCGGCACTTCACTCGGGATACATCTCTGCAAATTATCCAACACAACAGGAGGAACGATCTATGGGGGAACATCAATACCGGACCTACCTGCTGCAGAACTTCCGCGACATTCCGCAAATGGCACGCCTGCCGGAGGCCATCAAGACCGATATCGAGGTGGTCGGCCAGGTCTTGCCCTTCAAGGCCAACAACTTCGTCGTCGATGAGCTGATCGACTGGGACCAGGCACCCGACGACCCGATTTTCACCCTGACCTTCCCGCGCCGCGAGATGCTGCGGCCCGAGCATTACGACGAGATGGCCGGCCTGCTGAAGAACGGCGCCGACAAGACGACGATCAGGGTGGCGGCCGACCGCATCCGCCTGCAGTTGAACCCCCATCCGGCGGGGCAACTGGAACATAACGTGCCGATGCTCGACGGCATGCCGCTGCCGGGCATGCAGCACAAGTACCGCGAGACGGTGCTGTTCTTCCCCAGCCAGGGCCAGACCTGCCATGCCTATTGCACCTTCTGCTTCCGCTGGCCGCAATTCGTCGGCATGTCGGAATTCAAGTTCGCCAGCCGCGAGATCGACAGCCTGGTCGCCTACCTGAAGACGCACCCGGACGTCAGCGACATCCTGTTTACCGGCGGCGACCCGATGGTGATGGCGGCAAAGAATCTCGCCCCCTACATCGACGCCCTGCTGTCCGCCGAACTGCCGAACATCCGCCGCATCCGCATCGGCACCAAGGCGCTGACCTACTGGCCCTACCGGTTCATCGATGACAAGGACACGACGGAACTGCTCGACCTGTTCCGCCGCATCACCACTGCCGGCAAGCATCTGGCCATCATGGCCCACATCAACCATGCCCGCGAACTGGAGCCACCGGCGGTGGCCGCAGCGATCGCCGCCATCCGCGCCACCGGCGCGGTGATCCGCACCCAGTCGCCGATCCTGCGCCACATCAACGACGACCCCGCCGTCTGGGCGCACATGTGGGACCGGCAGGTGGACCTCGGCTGCGTGCCCTACTACATGTTCGTGGCGCGCGATACCGGCCCGCGCGACTACTTCAGCGTGCCGCTGGTCGAAGCCTGGGAGATCTTTCGCCAAGCCTACCAGCGGGTCAGCGGGCTGTCGCGCACCGTGCGCGGGCCGAGCATGTCGGCGACACCGGGCAAGATCCAGGTACTCGGCGTCGGCGATGCGGGCGGCAGGAAGGTCATCACCATGCGCTTCCTGCAGGGTCGCGACCCAGACTGGGTGCATCGTCCCTTCTTCGCAGAATACGACCCACAAGCCAAATGGCTCGACGAACTGAAGCCGGCCTTCGGCGCCGAAAAATTCTTTTTCGAGGATGCGATGACCGAGCGCTTCCACGCCCGCCTGGACGGCAGTACCGCCGAGGACTTCGAGTAAGCTCCTGCACATCGCGCCGTCCCGCCGGCGCCGACTTTTACACGGCGAGGGTTCGCCAGAGCGTCTTGCCCCTGCTTTCCTTGTCGATCTCGGCGAGCACCCGCTCGTGCTCGGCCAGTTCATCGGCGCAGGCCGCGATGATGCGGATCGGCGGACGCTCACCGGGCGCGAAGGTGATCACTTCGGCACCCTCGCCGTCGAGATCCATCATCAGGCTTTCCTGGCCGCGCGTCATCGCCAGATAGACTTCGGCGAGCAATTCGGCATCCAGCCAGGCGCCGTGCAACTGGCGGCCGGAGTTGTCGACGCCGAACTCCGTGCACAGCGCGTCAAGACCGTTCTTCTTGCCCGGCCGCATCTCGCGCGCCATCTTCAGCGTGTCGACGATGTTGTCGCAGGCCGCCTTCAGCGGTTCGCGCCCGATCAGGCCGAGTTCGTTGTCGAGGAAGCCGACGTCGAAGGGCGCGTTATGGATGATTAGCTCGGCCGCGCGCACGAATTCGAGCAATTCGTCGGCAACCTCAGCGAACTTCGGCTTGTCGGCGAGAAACTCGTCGGTCAGCCCATGCACCGCCTGGGCACCGGCGCCGATCGCCTTTTCCGGATTCAGGTAGTAATGAAAATGCCGACCGGTGAGACGGCGCCCCACCAGCTCGACACAGCCGATCTCGATGACGCGCTCGCCCTGGCGCCATTCGAGGCCCGTGGTTTCCGTATCCAGCACGACCTGCCGTATTTCGCTCATCTATGCTCCTCGATCGCACGGCGCGCCAGGGCATCGACGCGCTCGTTCTCCACATGTCCCGCATGGCCGCGCACCCACAGCCATTCGATTTCGTGACCCGCCGCGGCCGCATCGAGCGCCTGCCACAGGTCGGCATTCTTGACGGGCTGGCGGTCGGCGGTTTTCCAGCCACGCCGCTTCCAGCCGTGGATCCATTCGCTGATGCCCTTCTGGACATACTGGGAATCGGTATGCACGCGCGCGGCCACCGGCCGCTTGAGGGCGCGCAGCGCCTCGATCACGGCCGTCAGTTCCATGCGGTTGTTGGTAGTCGCCGGTGCGTAGCCCGACAGCTCCTTTTCCTTCTCGCCGATGCGCAGCAAGGCGCCCCAGCCACCGGGGCCGGGATTGCCGCTGCAGGCGCCATCAGTGTAGATATCGATCGTTTCCATCATTTTCTCTCGATGCAATTGTCGTTTTTCCGGGCGAGCGGCTTTTGCGGCATCAGCGCGAGCGCTTTCGCCCGCGCCATGCGGTCCTTCCATTTCGGCATCACCAGCCGCATGCCATGCTGGCGCTTGATGGCCTGCAGCACATAGACCGAACCGGCGATGGGCCACCAGCGATTGCCGGCCGGCTCCATGAAATCCCAGCGTCGCAACCACTTTTCGTCGCTGACCGGCGGCGCATAGCATCCAAAGGCACCGCCCCGCGTTTCGAAACCCAGCAGGGCGAACCAGTCGCGCAAGCGCGGCACGGACAGATAATGCCCCTGCCAGGGCGGCGGGCCCTGCTTGCCGGCAAAAAGGCGCCGTATCCCCCACAGGCTGAACGGATTGAAGCCGGTCACCACGACGCTGCCTTCCGGCACGAGGATGCGCTCGATTTCGCGCAGGATCTGGTGGGGATTGGCGTCGAATTCGAGGATGTGCGGCAGCACCACCAGATCGACGCTGCTGGCGGCGAAGGGCAGGTGATGCGGATCGCTGCGGGCCGCGCAGGCGCCGTGTTCGCAGCAGCAGATCCGGAACGGCATGCGGTTGGCGCGCAAGGTGTCGATCTGGGGAAAGCCGAGCTGCACGGCATTGAAGCCGAAGATGTCGGCCAGCAGCAGATCCAGCCGGGCCTGCTCCCAGTTCCTCACGTAATGCCCCTGCGGCGTCCCGAGCCAGGCCGAAAAGCTTTCGATCGCCATTACAATCCACCGCCATGCAGATTGAAGCCATCGCCGCATTCGAAGACAACTACATCTGGGCGCTGCGCCATGCCGGCCACGTCGCCCTCGTCGATCCCGGCGAAGCCGCGCCGGTCGAACGTTACCTGGCAAAAGTCGGCGCCCGCCTGACGGCGATCCTCGTCACCCATCGCCATGGCGACCATATCGGCGGCATCGCCGAACTCGTGGCCCGTCATCCGGTACCGGTACATGGTCCGGCGCACGAGGCGGCCGAGGTGGTGACGCACCCGCATGCCGACGGCGACCACGTGAGGCTGCCCGAACTCGGTGCGGAGCTGACGGTGCTGGACGTGCCGGGACATACGCGGGGACATGTCGCCTATTATGCCCGCGATGTCGGGCTGTTCTGTGGCGACACCCTGTTCGGTGCAGGCTTCGGGAGGGTCTTCGAAGGCACGCTCGACCAGATGCACGCCTCGCTCGCCCGCCTCGCCGCCCTGCCCCCGGAAACGCCTGTTTACTGCGCTCACGAATACACGCAATCCTGCCTGCGCTTTGCCGAAGCCGTCGAACCCGACAATGCGGATATCGCTGCACGCAGCGCCCGCGTGGCCACCCAGCGCGCCGCCGGCCACCCCTCCGTCCCCTCGCCACTCGCCGAGGAACTCGCCACCAACCCCTTCCTGCGCTGGCAGGCACCGGCAGTCATCGCTGCTGCGGCGCGACGCCTGGGCCACACACCGAAAAACGACGCCGAGACTTTCGGCGCGATCCGCCTCTGGCGGGACAGCCTCTAGCCCCCATTCACAAGGAACAAGGAGACAACATGAAAAAAATCCTCGTCGGCGCGCTGCTCGCCGCTTCCCTGACCGCACTGCAGACCGCCCACGCCGCCGACACGGTCAAGGTCGGCTTCCTGTCCACGCTGTCCGGCCCGGCCGCCGGACTCGGCGTCGATATCCGCGACGGTTTCCAGCTGGCCATGAAGCATCTCGACGGCAAGCTCGGCGGCCTGCCCGCCGAAGTCATCGTCGCCGACGACCAGCAGAAGCCGAATACCGGCATGCAAATCGCCGAGCGCTTTCTCAAGAAGGACAAGGTCGACTTCATGACCGGCATCGTCTTCTCGAACATTTTGCTCACCGTCGCCAAGCCGGTCTTCGACAGCAAGACGTTCTACATCTCTGCCAATGCCGGCCCGTCGCAACTGGCCGGCAAGGACTGCAACCCCTATTTCTTCAACATCGCCTGGCAAAACGACAACGTCGCCGAAGCCATGGGCAAGTGGGCCAGCGACCAGGGCTACAAGAACGTCATCGGCATCGCCCCCAACTATCCGGCGGGCAAGGATGCCGTCAATGGCTTCAAGCGCTTCTTCAAGGGCCAGATCGGCGACGAGATGTACACCAAGCTCGGCCAGCTCGACTATGCAGCCGAACTCGCCCAGCTGCGCGCCGCCAAGCCCGATGCGGTGTTCTTCTTCCTGCCCGGCGGCATGGGCATCAACTTCATCAAGCAGTTCGTCGCCGCGGGCCTGTCCAAGGAAATCCAGCTGATCACCTCGGGCTTCTCGGCCGACCAGGACACCATTCCCGCCGTCGGCGAGCCGATGTTGGGCCTGTTCAACTCCTCGCACTGGGCCCACGACCTCGACAACGCCGCCAACAAGAAATTCGTCGCCGACTTCGAGAGGGCCTACGGCCGCATTCCCTCGCTCTACGCCTCGCAGGGCTACGACGCCGCACTGCTGATGGATGCCGCCGTGCGCCAGGTCAAGGGCAATCTCGCCGACAAGGCCGCCGTGCGCAAGGCGCTCGAAGCCGCCCAGTTCGCCTCGGTGCGCGGGAAGTTCAAGTTCAACACCAACCACTACCCGGTGCAGGACTACTACCTGCGCGTCGTGCGCAAGGACGGCCAGGGCCGCATTACCAACAAGCTGATGGGGACCATCTTCACCGATCATGCCGACGCCTATGTCGGCGAGTGCAAGATGGCAAAATAAGACCGCTTGAGGCCTGCGCCGTCCTGTCGGCGCCGACTTTTCGCGACGATACTTGCCGTCGCCTTGGTTTTGCCTGCACACTGGCCGCAATGAAGAATATCGCCATGCCCACCATCCGCAGACTCACGCACCAGGACATCGATGCCGCGATCGCTCTCCAGCGCCTTGTCTATCGAGCGATCCCGGCATTTTCTCCCGTGCAGTTCGCGAATCTGTTGGAGCGTTTCCCGCAGGGGCAGTTTGTTGCCGAACTCGATGGCCGGCTGGTCGGCATCGCCATTTCGCTGGTGATCCTGTGGGACGATTACAGCCTCCATCACACGTGGGCGAGCATCACCAACGAGGGCAATTTCGATACTCACGATCCGGTCAACGGCCACACGCTGTATGGCGCGGAGGTCTGTGTCGATCCGGACACCCGTGGCTGCGGCGTCGGCCACCGGCTCTACGAAGCCCGTCGCTCGCTGTGCCGCCGCATGAATCTCAAGCGGATCATCGCCGGCGGGCGCCTGCCCAACTATCACGAGGTAGCAACGCGAATGGCCCCGGAAGAATATGCAAAGCGCGTGATCTGGGGCGACCGCTACGATCCCGTGCTGCGTTTTCAGCTCGACGAGGGTTTCGACTATTGCGGCATCCTGCACGGCTACCTGCCGACCGATACCGAATCGGTCGGCAATGCCGCCCTGATCGTCTGGCTCAACAAGGACTACGATCCCGCCCGCCCCACCCTGCTGCCGGAAAGTGACACGCCATGAAAACCCGCATCGCTGCCATCCAGTATCAATTGCGCCACATCGCCGACTGGGAGGGCTTCGCCCGCCAGGTCGACTTTGTGCTGAATGCCGCCGCCGACTACCAGCCGCAGTTCGTGCTGCTGCCGGAGCTGTTCACCACGCAACTGCTGTCCTGCCTGGACAACGACGACATTCCCGGCGCGGTGCGCGGACTGACGCAGTACACCAAGCCATATCTCGACCTGCTGCGCGGCCATGCCGTGCGTCACGGCTATTACCTGATCGGCGGCACGCACCCCAACGTCCGCGACGGACGCCTGTTCAACACCGCCTATCTCTTTACGCCGAGCGGAGGGGTTTACCCGCAGGACAAGATTCACCGCACGCGCTGGGAAAAGGAGAAGTGGCACAGCGACCACGGTGACGTGCTCAATGTTTTCCAGACGCCCCACGGCAAGATTGCCGTGCTGATCTGCTACGACATCGAGTTTCCCGAACTGGCGCGCCGCGCCGCCGAGGAAGGTGCCGAAATCATCTTCGTGCCGTCGAGCACGGACGACCGTCAGGGCTTCCTGCGCGTACGCTACTGCTGCCATGCGCGGGCGATCGAAAACCAGATCTACGTCGCCATGACCAGCACGGTGGGCAACCTGCCGGTGGCCGGGATGCGACTGCACTACGGGCAGGCCTCGATCATCACGCCGTCCGACTTCCCCTTCGCACGCGACGGCATCGCCGCCGAGGGCGTCATCAACGAGGAGCAGATCGTCGTCGCCGACGTCGATCTCGCCCTGCTCCACGAGAACCGGCTCAAGGGTACGACGATCCCCCTGCTCGACAAGCGCAGCGATTTCTACGGCAACCGTCCGGTCACCATCGTCGCCGACTGATCTCTCAAGCCTGCTGATCCAGCATTTCTTGCGCGTGCCGACGCGTGGTGGCGGTGATCTTGACTCCGCCGAGCATGCGGGCGATCTCTTCCACACGACCTGACGCATCGAGCGGGGTCACGCGACTCAGCGTGACCCCGCCCTCGTTTT
>CAYNCH010000086.1:0-7577 GCA_964395815.1 uncultured Methyloversatilis sp. | reverse complement strand
GCGGCCAGGTCGCGGGCGCGCGCCAGCGCGCATTCGATCGCCGGCACGAGTTGTGCGTGATCGACCGGCTTGACGAGATAGCCGACGATGCCGCCGGACACTGCGGCCTCGATCTGGCCGCGGTCGCTGTAGGCGGACAGGAACATGGCCGGCAGACCGTGCTCGGTCCGCAGGCGTGCGGCCAGCTCGATGCCGGTCATGCCCGGCATGCGGATGTCGAGGAGGGCAAGGTCGTAACGGGTGTGACCCGCCAGCGCCAGTGCCGCCGCCCCGGATTCCGCGGCATCGACCGCGTAGCCCGCCTCGCGCAGCCCATGCGTAAGTGTGGCGAGCACGAGACGATCATCGTCGGCGAGCAATAAACGGACGGCGGACATAGCATCGATTCTTCGCGAAAGCAACTCATCGACTATACTTCATCGCTACATTCAGCGACGCATCACGACACGATTTCGTCGCTCGCCGGCCCCGCTCCCGCCGGCAATATTTTTCCCAGGCCGCGAATCCGCCTTTCCGACTGAATCGAAGACCGGAGGGGGCTTCATGGTTCGATTGTTCGAGGCAATCTGGCCGGGGAAATGACCTGCATGTTCCTGCCACCGACACGGGGAGCAATCTCGTCAATTGCCGCAACCCTGGCCATGCTGATTGGCCTGGGCGCGCTCGGCGGATGGGTACTGGATATTCCCGGCCTTTATTCGCCATTGCCGGGCCAGGCTGTCATGGAACCGGTATCGGCATTCCTGGTGATGCTGACGGGCATCGGGCTCCTGTTTACCCCCGGCGATGCCCGGCAGGCGCGCCGGGGTATCGCTCTCGTCTGCGCCTTGACAGTCCTGCTTGCCGCGCTGGCCTCCCTGCTCGGTGTTGGCGAGTGGCTGCGGACATCACCAGAAACCAGCCTGCTTCTGCTGATCCTGGCGATCGCCCTGGGATTGCTGCAGGCAGATCGTCCGCCGATCCTGGTATTGAGCGCTCTTTCGGTTTTTGCCGTCACCCTGCCGCTGCACCACATCACCGAATCCCTGTTTTCAATGGGCCACTTCGCCTCCACGTCGCTCAATACATCGCTGGCGCTGACCCTGCTGGCCGGACCGGCTCTGTTCATGCATCCCCGCCTGCCTTTTGGTCGTGTGCTGTTCGCCCCGGATCCCTTCGCGCACCTGATCCGCATGATCATGCCCCTGGGCGCCATCGTGCCGGTCCTGCTGGCCGCCACGGACTACTCCGAATCACTGCATGCTCACCTCGAAATCATCGCCCTCCTCGGCCTGATGAGCGCCCTATTTACGGCGATCATCTGGCGCGGCTACGAGAAACTGCATGCCACGGCAAAGATATTGCGGAAAAGCGAGGCCCTGACCCGCTCGATCATGGATTCGCTGCCCCATGCCATCGCCGTGATCGACCGCCAGGGCGTCATCACCAGCGTCAACGAATCCTGGCACCGGTTCGCCGCCGAGAACCACGCCGATCTCACCACGCTGACCGGTATCGGCATGAATTATCTCGACGCCTGCCGCACGGCCCCGCAAGATGCACTGGCACAGCAGGCGGCCGCCGGTATCGAGGAAGTGATCGATGGGCGGCGCGACAGCTTCATCCTCGAATATCCATGCCATTCGCCGGCATGCCAACGCTGGTTCGTCATGCGGGCGA
The DNA here is from genome assembly GCA_964395815.1 of uncultured Methyloversatilis sp. Classification (GTDB taxonomy): domain Bacteria; phylum Pseudomonadota; class Gammaproteobacteria; order Burkholderiales; family Rhodocyclaceae; genus Sulfuricystis. Next base: position 5,918 of record CAYNCH010000086.1, on the reverse strand, counting down.
ACCCGTTGCTGGGCGGGGACAGCGGCATCGTGATCAGCCATATCGACATTACCGAGCGCAAGCTTGCCGAGACCGTCCTCCGCGAGCAGCACCAGCAACTCGAACGGATGGTGGACGAACGCACGAGCGAACTGGCGACCAGCGAGGCACGCACCCGCGCGGTGCTGTTCACCATGGAAGACGGCGTGATCCAGATCGATGCCACCGGCAAGATCCTCCTCGCCAACTATGCCGTCGGCCGGCTGTTCGGCTATGAACCGGAAGAGCTGGTCGGCGAAAACGTCGCGATCCTGATGCCCGAGCCGGTGAAATCGACGCATGACGCCTATCTGCAGCGCTACCTGGCCACCCGCACGCCGCACATGCTCGGCCAGCCGCGCGAGGTCAGCGGCCGGCGCAAGGACGGATCGATCTTCGCGCTGGAGATCAAGGTGAACGAACTCGTCGACGACGAAAGCATCACCTTCATCGGCGCGCTGCGCGATCTCACCCTGGAGCACGAAGTCGAGGCAGCACGGGAAAGCGCCCTGGCCGAGGCGCGGCAACTGGCCCGCATGAAGAGCGATTTTCTCGCCAACATGTCGCACGAGATCCGCACGCCGCTCGGCGCGATGATGGGGTTGGCGCGCATCGGCATGCGCGAGAACCAGGGACGCCAGGCCCATGACACCTGCGTGCGCATTCTCGATTCCGGCGAGCACCTGCTCGCCCTGATCAACGACATCCTCGATTTCTCGAAAATCGAAGCCGGCAAACTGACGGTCGAGACCCGGCCCATGCAGCTCGCCGCCGTGATCGAAGAAGCGATCGGCATGGTGGCCGACCGCGCCTCGGCCAAGGGCATCGCGATCGATTATTGGCCCGCCACCCACCAGCCGGTCTGGGTGATGGGCGATCCGCTGCGGCTGCGCCAGATTCTGGTCAATCTGCTCTCCAATGCGGTCAAGTTCACCGCGCAGGGCCGCATCGACCTGACAGTTCTGCACAATGCCGGCCAGTTCTGGTTCGCCGTCCGCGACGAAGGCATCGGCATGACGCCGGAACAGGTCGGCCGGCTCTTCCAGCCCTTCGAACAGGCAGACGCCTCGACGACACGGCAATACGGCGGCAGCGGCCTCGGCCTGGCCATCTCGCAAAATCTCGCGCAGCTGATGGGCGGGAAGATCGAGGTGCAGAGCCAGTTCGGCCAGGGCAGCACCTTCACCCTGCGCCTGCCGTTGCCCGCAACCGCGGCCCCGGCCCAGGGCGATAACGAGAAAAGTCGGCGCTGGCGGGACGGCGCCGCCGGGTCACTGCCCACCGCAGGATCGCGACTGACCGGGTTGTCGCTGCTCGCCGCCGAGGATGTCGAGGTCAACCGTTTCATCCTCGAAGACCTGCTTGAATCGGAAGGTGCCCGCGTCGCTTTCGCCGTCAACGGCAAGGATGCGGTGGAACGCGTGGCCAGCGCCCCGGATGCGTTCGATGCGGTGCTGATGGATGTGCAGATGCCGGTCATGGGCGGACACGAGGCCGCCCGCCGCATCCATGCAATCGCCCCCGGACTGCCGATCGTCGGCCTCACCGCCCATGCGCTCAACGAAGAACGCATCCGCTGCCTGGAAGCCGGCATGGTCGAACATGTCACCAAACCGATCGACCCCGACGCGCTCGTCGCGGCGCTCCTGCGCCATGTGCAACCGACGGATGTTGCGGAGAACACGCCCGTATCTGCCAACGAATCCACACGTGTTGCCGCAGAGGGTGACGCACCCCGGGCTGCACCGACCGAAGTCATCGACTGGACGACGTTGACCGCGCGTTATCCGGGCAAGCCGGCCCTGGTTCGCAAGCTGCTGCAATCGATGTACGACAGCCATGCCGCCACGCCGGACAGATTGCGCGTCCTGGCCCGCGACCATGATTTCGCGGCACTTGCCTTTCTCGCCCACAGCCTGAAAGGCAGCGGCGGCAATCTGGCCGCTACCGACATCCAGACACTGGCAGCTGCTGTGGAAACCGCGGCGCGTGACCGCGCACCGGACTGCGGCGAACTGGCCGGGCAGCTGGCCGGGCGCGTCGCCGCACTGATCGCCGCGATCGAATCCCATCTGGCAAGCCCGGCGGAGACATGAACCACGCACGCCCCACGCTGCTGATCGTCGACGACGAAGCGCTCAATCTCATCATCCTGGAGGAGGCACTGGGGCCCCACTACGTCGTGCGCACGGCCATGGACGGCCAGGCCGCCCTCGACAGTCTGCGGACCGATCCGCCGCCCGAGCTGATCCTGTCGGATATCGTGATGCCGATCATGAACGGCTTCGAGCTCTGCCGCCGCCTCAAGGCCGACGAACGTACCCGCGACATCCCCCTGCTGTTCCTCACCAGCCTCGACAGCCCGGTCGACGAGGAAAAGGGACTGGGACTGGGCGCCGAGGATTTCATCCACAAGCCGATCTCGGCGCCGATCGTGCTGGCGCGGGTGCGCAACCATCTCGAGCTCGCCGGGGCCCGCGCCCGCCTGCGCGAACGCAACGCCGAACTGGAACTGATCGTGCTCGAACGCACGCGCGAGATCGTCGAGCAGAAGCAGCGCATCATCGCTTCCCAGGGGGCCGTCATCACCGCCTTTTGCGCGCTAGCCGAGGCGCGCGACAACGAAACCGGCAATCACATCCTGCGCACCCAGCGCTATGTCGAGGCGCTGGCGCGGCGCTTGCAGGGCCAGGCGCACTTCGCGGCGGAGCTCGACGACGATGCCGTGCTGGCGCTATTCAAATCAGCCCCCCTGCACGATGTCGGCAAGGTGGCGATTCCGGACGCCATCCTGCTCAAGCCCGGCCCGCTCACCGCGGAGGAATGGACGATCATGCGCCGGCACACGGAACTCGGCCGCGACGCCATCCTGCAGGCGGAGCGCGAGCTGGGCACCGCCGTCGGCTTCCTGCGCTACGCCCGCGAAATTGCCTACAGCCACCATGAACGATGGGATGGCAGCGGCTACCCGCAGGGCCTGTCTGGTGCGGCGATCCCGCTGTCCGCGCGACTGATGGCGGTCGCCGACGTCTACGACGCCCTGATCTCGCGGCGCGTCTACAAGTCCCCCTTCCCGCACGCGCAGGCGGTCGACCTGATCCTCGCGGGCAGCGGCACGCATTTCGATCCGGCCATGGCGGCGGCCTTCGCGGCAATCGCCGACGAGTTCCGCGCCATCGCCGCCAGTTACCACGACGACTCAACCGCCTGACGAAAGGACCCGATGCCGATGGACCATGCCATGAAGATCGCGATCGTCGACGACGATCCCACCGCCCGTCTGACCGCTGCCGCGGCACTCGACGCACCGCACTATGCGCTGCGCGAGTGCGCGAACGGCGAGGCGCTGCTGGCCACCATCGCCGACGACATGCCCGACCTGATCCTGCTCGACATCGAGATGATCGGCATGAACGGCATCGAGACCTGCCGGGCACTGCGTGCGGCCGGGGGGCACGGCACCCATGTGATGTTCGTCTCCGCGCACAACGATCTCGACACCCGGCTGATCGCCTACGAGGCGGGCGGCGACAACTTCATCGCCAAGCCCTACGAACCGGAGGAACTGGCACGCAAGGTCGAGGCGGCGCGGCTGTGCATCCTGCGGCGCCGCGAACTCGGCGACCAGGCGCGCTTCGCCGAACAGACCGCTTTCGCGGCCATGTCCTACATGGCCGAAATGGGCGTGGTGCTGGAATTCCTGCGTGCCAGCTTCAGTAGCAATACCTGCGATGACCTCGCCGCCGCGCTGTTCGGCGCCTTGCGCCAGTACGGACTCGACGGCCTGGTGCGGCTGCACGGCGATGGTAGCTGGCGCAGCTACTCCAGCAAGGGCGAATGCACGCCGCTCGAAACCGGCATTCTCGAACACGCGGCGTTGCTGGAACGCATCTTCGAGTTCCGCGACCGCCTGTCGGTCAACTATCCGAACCTCACCCTGATCGTCCATCCGCTGCCGCTCGACGATCCCGAACGCGTCGGCCGCCTGCGCGATCATCTCGCGGTACTGGCCGAGGGAGCCGACACGCGCCTGAGCGCGATGGCAAACCTGCGCCGCCAGCAGTTGCAGGCCAGCGGTATCGGCGACGCGGTCGCCGAACTCTCGACGACGCTGGAGGAGATTGATCGCCTGCAGGCCAGCCATCGCCTGCAGGCGGCGGAAATCGACGAGGCCTACCTCGCGGAACTGATCGATGCCTTCGTCCATCTGGGGCTCACCGAAGACCAGGAGACCACGCTCGCCGACATGGCCCAACGCACCCATCTGCAACTGGCCGCCCTGCGCGACGCAGGCAGCAACGTCAGCGACCACCTGCGCGCCGTGGTTCGCAAACTCAACCAGCTGGTTGCCAATTGAGAGAAGGATAACGATGCCGCCGATGAAGTCCGCCTGGTTTCCGACGCAACCGAAAAATCGCCAGCTCCTGCAGTACCTGCTGCCGATTTTCGTCGTGGCCTACGCCACGCTGGTGGTCGTTATCTTTCAGCAGCCAGTCCAGACGGCCGACGCAATCGCCCAGTTGCTCACCGTACTCAGTGCCACGATCATGATGGCACTTTACGGATTGATTTACTTCTTTGTGCTGCGCATCGACCATGAAGAGCAGGCGGTACGCGACAGCGAACTGCGCTTCCGCACGATTGCCGAGTTCACCTACGACTGGGAATACTGGCAAGGGACGCAGGGCGAAATTTTGTACATGAATCCCGCCTGCGAACGCATCAGCGGCTACGCGCAGGCCGAGTTCATCGCCCGGCCTGCGCTGCTCGCCGAGATCGTGCATCCCGAAGACCGGCCGCTCTACGCGGAACACCACGCGGAGATTCAGCGCGAAAGCCTGACCAGCCTGGAGTTCCGGATCGTCACGAAGGATGGCCAGGTGCGCTGGTTGTGGCATGGCTGCCGCACCATCCTCGGGCCCGGGATGGAACCGCTGGGGCGCCGCGTTTCGAATCGCGACATCACGGACCGCAAGCAGGCCGAAATCGAATTGCGGCAGTACCAGCAGCAACTCGAACACATGGTGGCCGAGCGTACCGCCGCGCTCTCCGTCGCAAAGGAAGCGGCCGAAGCTGCCAGCCGGGCCAAGTCGGCATTCCTGATGACGATGAGCCACGAATTGCGTACGCCGATGAACGGCATCATGGGCTACACCACCATGGCGATGCGCAAATCGGGCGAGACGCAGGTCATCGACATTCTCAGGAAGGCCCAGAACTCTTCGCAGGATCTGCTCGATCTCATCAATGACGTTCTCGATTATTCGCAACTCGAATCGGAGCGCTTCACTCTGAATGACGTCGCGTTCACTCTGGACGGACTGCTGCAGTCGATGGCCGCCATCAAGGCGCCCGTGGCGGAGAAAAAGGGCTTGCGGTGGCGGGTCGACATCGCGCCGACGCTCGCGGGGCGCGAATTGCATGGCGATGCCGAGCGCCTGGAACATGTGCTTGGACATCTGGTCAACAACGCCATTCAGTTCACCACCCGCGGGGAAGTTGCGCTCCGCCTTCGCCTGGCCGAAGAAACGACGACCGACGTGTTGCTGCGCTGCGAAGTCAGCGACACCGGCCAAGGCATTCCCGACGACTATCGACAACGCCTGTTCTCGCCTTTCGCACAGGCCGACGACTCGCTGACCCGCAAACATTGCGGGGCCGGCCTCGGCCTGGCCCTGAGCCGGCGGCTGATCAGGGCGATGGGGGGCGATATCGGCGTCGATAGCCGGGAAGGCGCGGGCAGCACCTTCTGGTTCACCGTCCGGATGAAAAAAGCGGCCTGATGATGTCCCGGCGCCGTCCCGCCGGCGCCGACTTTGTCAGCTCGCCTGCTTGATCGCCAGCAGCGCCGGGTTGCGCAGGGTCTTGAGCAGGGTCAGCTCGCGCTCCGGGATGACGAT
>CAYNCH010000085.1:2494-7609 GCA_964395815.1 uncultured Methyloversatilis sp. | reverse complement strand
CGCTGACATTGCGCAGGCGTCCGATCGAGTAGCCGTCGACGACGACCGGGATGACGACTTCGCGGGGAATCTCGATGCGGGCGCCGTCCTTGCGACGTTCGTCCGCTGGCGCGCCGGTCTCTTCGGCGGCCAGCTGCCTCAGCGTTTCGTAGTCGAGGCTGCAGGGGGAGCGCAGCAGGCCCGGGCTGCGCAGCGAACGGATGCGCGCCTCGTTCATCACGGTGCCGGCGAGCATGCGCGACACGAAGCCCAGAAAGAGGTTTTGCAGTTTCTTGTCGCGCTTGGCGAGTTCGGCGATCGAGGGGTCGGAGCTGACGTAGGCGTAGAAGCTTTGCGGTGCGGCGGCGAGAAGCTCGGCCGGCGTCGCCGGGTTTGCGTTCGCCGCCCCGTTCATCAGGGCGGCCAGCTCGTCGGGATAGCGGATGCTTTCGATGTCGAGGCGCACGGTTTTGCGCAGCAGGGCATCGAAGCTGGCCAGCGCCTGCTGCGCCGTTTCATACTGCTGGCGGTTTTTCGGATCGGCAAAAAACTCGCGGTCCCGGGCCACCATGGCGCGGCGGCGTGCGACGTATTCGTAGGGCTTGAGCAGCGGACCGAACTGGCGGGCTTCGTCCTCGGTCAGCCGGCCGCCGCCCGCGAGGCGCGCGTCGAGCGCCGCCCAGGCCGCGGCCAAGCCCTGCTCGCGGACCAGCGTTTCCATTTGCTCGACCTTGTCGAGGCGCTGCTGGCGCTTTTCGAAGCGGCGCAGCAGCTTGCGTGCGTTCAGGTTGTTGCGCAGGGCGATGAAGCCGGTCACCGGATTGGCGTTCGTCTCCGCAAGGTCGAGCTGACCGATGATGACGCGCTGCGCGTAGAAACCGATGCCGACGGCCCGGGCGCAGCGAATGACGTCGGCGATGATGAAGCAGTTGGTGGCGGAGCCGGTGATGTCGACTTCGCGGGCGATCAGCACGCTGCCTTCGGCACGGGCGACGGTGATCCGGCCGGACAGGGCGACCAGGCGGCCGCCGCTGACCGCCTTGGCGACGGTGATGTTGCCGGCCTCGGCCTCGACCTGGCCGCCGTTCTCGACCTGGTCGGCGATCGTGACGTCGCCGGAACGCGAGACCAGCTTGCCGCGTACCGCGCCACTGCTCATCTGGACCTGATGGGCGACCAGCAGGTATTGGTGCTCGATGTCGCCGCATTGTTCGAAGCGGTCGCCCGCGACTTCGAACGAGCCGGTCTTCGGCCCGATCGGGAAGCTGTTCTTGGCGTGGGGCGTGACCGAGATCTTCTGGTTCGGATCGACGTCGATGAAATAGCCGCCGTGATCGGTGACGATGGCGGGCTGGCCTGCGGCCGCGGCGGCATCGGCCACCCGGGTGCCCGTGCCGGCCATGCGGGCGAGATCGAAATCCTTGACCGGCCGGGGCTCGATCCGCTTGCCGCCGATGCTGCGGCCGGCGCGGCCGGGCACCGCCGGAATCTTTTCGAGCAGGACGTGCAGGCCCGGGCCGGCCGGCACCTGGGGAAAGCCGCATTCGTAGAAATGCAGGTCGGCCCGGCCGCCGGGATCCGGTTCCTTGATGGTGCGCTGGCGCTGGAAACTGACTTTGGGCACGAGGCGCGCATCGCTGCCTTCGGTCGGCGCGATGGCGCGGGCGACCAGGTACTTGCCGGGGCGGGTGGGGCCCTCGGCGAGCGTGGATTCGAGCGATGCCGTGTCGATGCCGAGCTTGATGCCGTATTTCCAGAGCGTGGCCAGGCATTCGTCGCGGCTGGCCGGGCCCGGCACGCCGGGGAAGAATTCGTAATAGCCCTCGCTGTCGTCGCAGATGATCGATTTTTCGCAGGTTTCGACGCGGGCGGCATCCGCCAGGGCCAGGCTGCCGCCCACGCGCAGGCGGCCATCCGGAGGCAACTGGCCTTCGATGAGAAATTCGAGCAGCGGGCCGTAGGCGAAATCGTTGATGAGAAAGCCCGCGGCGAAGATCTTGTCGAGGCCTGCCAGCAGGGCATCGGCAGCGTGGCTGTCCGAGGGCTGGAAATAGAAGCCGTCCGTGCCGAGCAGCAGCCCGCTGCTGCCCTCCGCAATCAGGTTGAGGAGGAAGGTGCTGGCCGCGACGCCATCGTCGCCGGCGGGTGGCGGGCTGCTGGCATCGACGTTGGCGGCGGCGGCGGGAAGTTCGTTCATGGCCTAGATGCTGATCGTATCGAGCAGGTCGTCGGGGAAGTTCTTGTCGTCCGCCGCCGACTTGGCCGGCATCTGCGGAATGTCGTCATGCCCGTACTTCTTGCGGATACGGTCGGCGAGCAGGTGCAGGATGCGGACATGCTTCGAGTTCGGGCTCATGCGCTGGATGCGTGCGACGAGATCGTTGGCGTAATCGAAGCGCGTCTTGTCGAAACCGGTGTGCTCGATGTACATCAGCGAGATCTGCGCGGCCTTGGCGAGGATCTCGGTGTTGTTGGGCGAGTCGCCGACCATGGATTCGATGGTCGCCAGCGCCTCGTCGAGCGAGCCGCGCTTGAACAGGTCGAGCACGCTGTCGAGCGTCTGCGTCAGGGTGCGTTCGACCTTGTCGGTGCTGGCGATGACGGTCTGCAGCAGTTCCGGCTGCTGCGCCAGCTTCTTGGCCGCCACCTTGCGCACGACGTCCGCGCCCTTGGCGGAACCCTGCAGGGCGGCGTTCAGGGCCTTTTCCGCTACCTCGGTATGGCCGGCCTCGAAGCACTGGACGGCAAAGCTGGCCTGCAGCCGCTCGTTGATCGAGGCGAAGTCGCTGCCGCCGGACTGGTGGATTTCGACGGCCTTCTTGAGCGCCGCTTCGGCCTGCCTGGCGTCGCCCTTGCGGGTGTGGATGGCGTGCTCCATGGTGGCGCTGCAAAATTCGGCCGTCTGGGCGTGCTCGGTCTTTTTGAAGAATTCGCCGGCCTCCTTCAGGGCCTTCATCGCATCGTCGAAATTGCCCAGTTCGAGCTGCGATTCGGCGAGCAGCGCGTAGTTCGACGGGTGGTTGCTCGACAGGTACTTGCCTTCGCGCGTCACCTTCTTCAGCGCGTCGCGCGAGGTTTCGAAATCCTCGTTTTCCAGGGCGGTCAGCGCCAGCAGCTGCTGGCGGTCGTAGCGCTTGGGCGAACGATCAACCGCCTGCTGCATGACTTCCTGGGCCTCGGCCGCCCGTCCCGTGCCGAGCAGCAGTTCGGACAGCGAGTCGTAGCCCTGCATGTAGTCCGGATGTTCTTCCGTCACCTCGCGCAGCAGTTGCTCGGCCTCGACCGGCTTGCCCAGATGGTAGAGCGAGCGTGCCAGGCCATTCTTGGCATAGGCATGGCTGGCCGAACTTTTCGCGCTGTCGAGGTCCATCAGTTCCTCGTAGGCGCGCCGGGCATTTTCGTAGTCGCGCAATTCGAGGTAGATGAAGCCGCGCAGGCGCTTCACCTTGCGCGCCAGCCGGCCGCCGGCATCGATGTAGGCGTTGCACAGGCGCAGCGCCTCCTCGTGGTTCTTGGCGTCGATGGCGGCGAAGATCGGCAGCAGTTCCTCGCGGTCGGCGATCGCTTCGGCGATGCGGCGCTCGACCATCTCGGGCGTGTTCTCGCTCTTGAGGATGTAGGCATCCGGAGCGAATTCGAGCACCGACATGACCCGGTCGCGCTGCTGCTCCGAGGAGATCATGATGAAGATGCAGCTCAGCGGCACCAGCCGCTTGCGCCGGACTTCCTCCAGCAGTTCCTGCGCCGTGCGGTTGTCGCCCAGCTCGTATTCGCAGAGGATGATGTCGTAGTTCTTTTCCGCACGGCTCTTGATGCGGCGGATGGCGTCGAAGTAGCCGCGCGACTGGTCGAGGGTGTTGTTGGTTTCCGACTTGGTCCGCACATCCGGAAACAGGACGTTCGAAAGCATCGACGCGTAACTCGTGTTCGGGTCGATGTACAGGACGTCCTTATTACGAAAGCGCAGTGACATGGCGGCCTATGCTACCCCCGCCGCCCGGGTCATGCATCAAAAATGCAGCATGCCTCCCGGGCAGTGGCGCGAATGCTCCAGCCGGCTCACGGTGGGCAGCAGGTTGAGGTCGGTCGCCGCCTTGAGCGCGCGGGCGGCCGTCTTGAGGTCGGCGATGCCGTGCCGCACCGGCGCACCCGTGGCGGCGAAGGCGACGACGTTGCCGCTGTCGCAGGATGGAAAGGCGAGGGCGCGGCCGTCGAAGGCTTCCTCGATGCGCTCCATCGACTTCCGCACGCCCTTGCGTTTCGCCAGCAGGTTGGTCGCCAGCAGGCCGGCGGACGAGAGCCGTGCCTTGCAGTTCAGGTAGAAGGGCAGCGTGTCGAGCTGGCCGGTACGGGCATTTTCGTCGAAGCCGTCCACCATGATCAGGTCGAACTGGCGCGTGCTGCCGGCCAGCCAGGAGGCGCCGTCATCGAGCACGATGTCGAGCCGCTCGTCGGGCTCGGGCAGCTTGAAGTGCTGGCGCGCCACGTCGATCACCTCGGCGTCGATTTCGACCACCGTCAGCCGGGCCGCGGGACGATGGCGGTAAAGGAACTTGGTCAGCGAGCCCGCCCCGAGGCCGATCAGCAGGGCCGAGCGCGGCCAGTCGGGATCGGGCCGCAGCAGCAGCGCCGCCATCATCTCGCGCGTGTAGTCGAGTTCGAGTGCCCAGGGCCGGGCGACGCGCATCGCACCTTGGATCCAGTGGCTGCTGAAATGCAGGTAGCGGACGCCTGCGGATTCGCTGACGAGTACTTCCATGAAAAAGTCGGCGCTGGCGGGACGGCGTCAGTCAGGTGTCAGTTGAGGGTGCGGGATAGCCGGACGCGGAACTCGCGCACCAGATCGTCGTGTTGCGGCTGGGCGGCGAGCAGCGTGAACAGGTTGAGCATGCCCTTGCGGCCGGCGTCGTCGTTCCACTTGCGGTCGCGGCGCACCAGTTCGAGCAGGGCCTCCAACGCGCCGCGATAGTCCTGCTGCAAGGCCAGCGCATTGGCCAGCTGGAGGCGGGCCTCATGGTCGTCCGGGTCGGCAGAGAGCCGTGCCTGCAGCGCGCCGGTATCGGCCTCGCGGCCGCCGCGGGCCAGCTGCAGGCGGGCGCGCAGCGCGGCGACGCGATCCTGGTCGCGTGCCCGGTC
>CAYNCH010000085.1:0-2484 GCA_964395815.1 uncultured Methyloversatilis sp. | reverse complement strand
AGCAGTTCGGCGGCTTCGGCCAGCGCGTCGGCATCGCCGGCGTCGAGACTCAGCTGGATGAAATCGAGATAGGCGGTATCGCTGGCCGGATCGAGGTTGATCGCCTCGGCCAGCGTGCGGCGGGCGGCGGCATTGTCGCCGGCGGCGGCGAGCGCCAGCGCTTCGCGGCGCAGCGGCTCGGCGGGCGAAGGAATGATCCGGCCGAGGAATTCGCGGATCTGCGCCTCGGGCAGCGCGCCGGTGAATTCATCGACCAGCTGCCCATCGACGAAGGCCTTGACCGCCGGAATGCCGCGCACGCCATAGCGTTGCGAGAGCTCCTGGTTCTCGTCGGAGTTGACCTTGGCGAGGATAAACTTGCCGCCGAATTCGACGGCCAGCTTTTCGAGAATGGGCTTGAGGATGCGGCAGGGCTGACACCAGGGCGCCCAGAAATCCACGACGACGGGCACACTGCGCGAGGCGGCGAGCACCTGTTGATCGAAATCGGCCAGGCTGACGTCGAGGATATGGTCGCTGTGAACTCCGGACATGAAAATCTCCACGGCAAATCAAATGACAAGGAAGGTGGGGATCGTACCCCGGTAATCAATGTTTATAATCGCCCTACCTCTTCCAAGTGATATCACCATGCGTCCGGCATTGATGCAACCGTTTTTTGCGATGGCGCTTTTTGCGCTCGCGACGCTGGCGGCCTCCGTCGCCAGAGCCGAAACGATCACCGTCAGCACCAACAATACCCCGCAGGACCGCAAGGCGCTCGACGTCCTCGCCCACGAGGCTTTTCGCCGCATCGGCCACGAATTCAAGCTGGCCAGCCTGCCGTCCGAGCGTTCGCTGCGCGCTGCCGATGCCGGCGAAGTCGATGGCGAGGGTCTGCGCGTCGCCGGTCTGGCCGATAAATACCCTAACCTGATCCAGGTGCCCGAGCGCTTCATCGGCATCAGTTTCGTCGCGTTCGCCAGCGATCCGACGATCCGGCTCGATGCAGGCTGGGACAGCCTCAAGCCCTATCGCGTCGCCTTCATCACCGGCTGGAAGATGTTCGAGGCGAATGCCGCGAACGCCCAGGTGGTGAACAAGGTGGAGCAGCCCGAGCAGTTGTTCCGCATGCTGGAGAGCGGACGCATCGACCTGGCGCTGTATACCCTGGCCGACGGCGTGGCGCTGGCCCGCGGCATGGGACTGGCGACCATCCAGCCGGTTCGCCCGACCCTGAAGGATGTCGACATGTACCTGTATCTGAACAGGAAGCATGCGGACCTGGTGGCGCCGCTTGCCGCAGCCCTGCGCGCGATGAAGGCGGACGGCAGCTACGACCGCCTGCTGGCCGGGGTCGAGGTCAGATAAGCGGGCCATCAGCGAGCCGCCATGGACATTCCCGCAGCCGGCGACCGGCGTCTGGCCTTCCTCGACCTGCAGAGTCGCGTGACGCGGCGCCTCCTCGCCTGGGGGCTGATCGTCGGCGGCATCCTGGCCATCCTCGTGTCCATCGGCGAAGCGACCCTGAGCTACCGTCAGCGCCTCGTCTATCTCGAAAACCATCATGCGGCTGTCGGCGCCTTCGTTACGCCGCCGCTGGTCAAGAGCCTCTGGGCTTTCGATCATGCACAGGTCAGGCTGCAGCTCGACGGCTTTGCCCTCCTGCCCGACATTTCCGCAGCCCGTCTGCGCGCGGAGGGGGGCGCTGTGCTGGATTTCGGCAAGCAGACGCTGTCGCCGGATACCCTCGAACGCAGTTTTCCGCTGGTCCATATCGAAAACGGGCGCGCGCATCCGCTCGGTACCCTGACCCTGATCACCGACCTGCAGGCCGATCGTGCGCAGGTGATGCGCAATGCCGCGGTGACCCTGGCCGGCAATGCGCTGCTGGTCGTCGTGCTGATCCTGGTCGCACTGCTGATCTATCACGGCATCGTGCGCCGTCGTCTTGCCGTGATCGCCCGCGAGTTGCACGACATCACGCCGGCAGATCTGCGGGCGGCCGCACCCACGGCGTCCCCGTCCAGGAATCCTGCCGGTACGGTGCAGGACGAGTTCGATGTCCTGGCCGACTCCATCATCACCCTCAAGGCCACGGCCGGCCAGGCCCTGCGCGATGTCGAGGAAAAGAACGCCGCGCTGCAGGGGCTGACCGACAGTCTCGAAGAGTCGCGCCGCCTGCTGCAAGACATCATCGATACCGCGCCGGTGCGCGTCTTCTGGAAGGATCGCCAGCTGCGCTACCTTGGCTGCAACCCGATCTTCGCTCGCGATGCGGGCAGGCAGTCGCCGGACGAGATGATCGGCCGGGACGACTACCAGATGGGCTGGGCCGCAGAGGCCGATCTCTACCGCAGCGACGACCGGATGATCATCGACACCGGCACCCAGCGGCTGAATTTCGAGGAACCCCAGACCACCCCGGATGGCGGCCAGATCTGGCTGCGCACTTCGAAGGTACCGCTACGCAACCGGCGCGGCGAGATCATCGGCGTATTGGGC
>CAYNCH010000084.1:0-7696 GCA_964395815.1 uncultured Methyloversatilis sp. | reverse complement strand
CGTCGACATTCCAGCCGACGCCCCCGACGCGCCCGCGGCATTGATCGACCTCGTCACACCGGATGCGCCGACCGAATACCGCCTCGGCTACCGGAATTTCTACGTCGTTACCCGCTACAACCGCAGCAGCTTCTACGCGGCGGCGGTCGAGGACTTCGCCGCCACGCTCAAGATGCGGCGCCAACCGTAAGGAACACGCCCATGGCCGGACCGAGCCAAACCTTCTGGCAGGATCGTTTCGCCGCCGGCAGCCTGCCCTGGGACCGGGGCGGCGCCAATCCGCAGGTCGCCGCCTGGCTCGCCGACGGTACGTTCGCCCCCGGCATGCGGGTGATCGTCCCGGGCTGCGGGCAGGGCTGGGAAGTGGTCGAGCTCGCCGCCGCTGGCCTGGCGACCATCGGCCTCGATTTCGCCCCGGGGGCGTTAGCGCTGTGCCGCGATCATCTGCAGCGCAACGCCTGCAACGCCGAACTCGTCGAGGCCAACGTGCTGCACTGGCAGCCGGATGCCCCGGTCGATGCGGTGTTCGAGCAGACCTGCCTGTGTGCGCTCTATCCGGACTACTGGACGCACTACGCGGCCCAGCTGCACGGCTGGCTGAAACCCGGCGGCCGGCTGCTGGCGCTGTTCATGCAGACGCCGAAAGCTGGCGCGCGGGACGGCTTCATCGAAGGACCGCCGTATCACTGCGACATCCAGGCGATGCGCGCGATCTTTCCGGCAACCCTGTGGGACTGGCCGAAGCCGCCCTATGCGCAAGTTGCCCATCACGGCGATCAGTATGAACTGGCTGTCGTCCTGACACGCAAGTAAGAACACACAAGCAAGGCACAAGAACGCTCGGGAAGCCCGCACCGTCCCGCCGGCGCCGACTTTCCTGCACCCTCAGATCAGCGCCCGCACGCCCACGCCGAGCCGGGCGAGGCGCAGCCGCAGGCGCTCGATCGCCTCGACCTGCAGCTGGCGCACCCGTTCGCGCGTGACCCCGAGTTCCCCGGCGAGAGTGTCGAGTGTGGCCAGGTCCTGGCCATTGAGCCCGTACCGCGCCTCGACGACCCGACGGTGGCGGTCCGGCAATTCGCTCACCCAGGCAGCAACCTGGCCGGCGATTTCTTCCTGCTCCACGATCGCTTCCGGATCGCTGCCATGCTCGTCCGCCAGCGCATCCGCGATGGTCAGGTCGGGATCGATATCGAGCGGCGCATCCAGCGAGGTGGTCCGGTCGTTCAGTGCGAGGAGGCGGCGAACCTCGTCGACGGGCTTGTGCAGCAAGTGCGCGACGCTTTCGAGCGTCGCCTCGGAGCGGGCGACATCATCGCCCGTTCCGGCCTCGCGCCCCAGACGGCGTAGCGCCTGCAGGATCGCGTTCAACTCCTTGACCACATGCACCGGCAAGCGGATGGTGCGCGACTGGTTCATGATCGCCCGCTCGATGTTCTGGCGGATCCACCACGTGGCATAGGTCGAGAAGCGGAAGCCGCGTTCCGGATCGAACTTTTCGAGGGCATGGATCAGGCCGAGATTGCCCTCTTCGATCAGGTCGTCGAGTGCGACGCCGCGGTGCAGGTAGTGCCGCGCAATGCTGACGACGAGCCGCAGGTTGGCTTCGATCATGCCCTGGCGGGCCGAGAAATCGCCCGCCCGCGTGGCGCGCGCCAACGCCAGTTCCTCGGCCGGTTTCAGCAGCGGCGTCGCGCCGATCTCGTTGAGGTAGAGTTGGGTGACGTCGTCGAGGAAACCGTCCTAGCCCGCCGGCGCATGCTCCGACTCGACGGAACCGGCATCGCCGGTTCCGTCCTCGTGCGCGTCGCTCTCCTCGCCGGACACCATCAGCGCGGGGGCAGGTATTTCAGCGGGTCGACCGGCTTGCCCTGGTGGCGCACCTCGAAATGCAGCTTGGGCTGGTCGGCATCGGAATTGCCCAGTTCGGCGATTTTCTGGCCGCGTGCCACGGTCTGCTCTTCCTTGACGAGAATACGGCTGTTGTGGGCATACACGGACAGGTAGGCCGGCGTGTGGCGCACGACGACGAAGTTGCCCATGCCGCGCAGACCGCTGCCGACGTAGATGACCTTGCCCGCCGCCGCGGCAAGGACGGGGTCCCCGATCTTGCCGGCAATGTGGATGCCCTTGGTCACGCCCGGCGCGCCCCCTTCGTCGAAGGTGGCGAGGATCTTGCCACTCGCCGGCCAGGTCCAGTCGATCGCACCCGCAGCCACTGGAGCCGGAGAGGGAGCCACCGCCGGTTTTTCCACCGGTTTCTCGGCTGGCGCGACAGTGGTCGCCACCGACGCCGGCGACGCTACGGGCACCGGGGTCGTCTCGCGGTTTTTCAGCAGGGCCAGGTTCGCTTCGGAATAGGGCAGCTTGCCGCCGATCGGCGCCCGCTTGACCCTGTCGTCGGCCATCATCGGCACAGGCGCGACGGGTACTGCTGTCGCTGCTGGCGTGAGCGGTGCGGCCGTCCCGTCGAGCGGACGCGCCGTCACCGCTCCGCCGCTCTCGATTGGCCGCACCTCGGCCGCACCGATGGGGATAGCCACCGCTGCTGCTGCCGCCGGCACGGGCTCGACGGCCGCGACGCGCAGCTGCTGCCCGACGCGGATGCGGGAGGGATTGTCGATGTTGTTCCAGGCCGCCAGTTCGCGATATTCGATGCCGTGGTCGAGGGCGATGCTGTACAGGGTGTCGCCCTTTTTCACCGTGTAGAACTTGCCCGCAGCGATGGCTGGCGCCGTGGCGGGCGCATCGAGCGGCTTTTCGATGCGCACCGGAGCGCCGCTGTCGGCCACCGGCACCGGCGCGGTGGTCATGCAGCCTGTCAATCCGGCGAGCAGGGAAAAGTAAATGAAGCGCAGATTCATGCAGTGACTCCCGGCAGCAGCGGCACGAAGCGCACTGCGTCGAAACGACGCTCATCCCAGCCCTGCGGCGTGCGCTCGACGAGCAGCAGCACCTGCTCGGCCGTGCCGACCGGGATGACGAGGCGCCCGCCCACGGCCAGCTGTTCGCGCAGGGCCTGCGGCACGCCGGCACCGGCGGCCGCGACGATGATCGAATCGAAGGGTGCGGCCTCGGGCAGCCCCCCCATCCCGTCCGCATGCTTGAGGCGGATGCGCGTCAGCTGCAGGCGCTTGAGGTTCTCGCGCGCACGCGCCAGCAGCGGCCCGATGCGCTCGACGCCATAAACCTCCTTGGTCAACTGCGCCAGCACCGCTGCCTGATAACCGCAGCCGGCGCCGATTTCCAGCGTCTTGCCGAGGCCGGCACGCCCTTCGAGCAGCAGTTCGATCATGCGCGCGACGATGTAGGGCTGCGAGATGGTCTGGCCGAGAATGAGTGGAAGCGCCGTGTCCTCGTAGGCGCGGTGCGCCATCGCCTCCTCGACGAAGACGTGGCGCGGCACGATGCCGAGTGCGCGCAGCACGTCCTCGTTGCGCACGCCCTGCTCGCGCACGCGCTCGACCATGCGCGCCCGCGTGCGCTCCGACGTCATGCCCATGCCGGAAAAGGCCGCCAGTGCGTTCATGCGGTCAGCCACCCCTGCACGCCCTCGATCTGGCCGGCATGCGTCAGGTCGATCTGCAGCGGCGTCACGGATACCCAGCCATTCTCGACGGCGTGGAAATCCGTGCCTTCGCCGGCATCGGCGGCCGCGCCCGCGGCACCGACCCAGTAAACGGCTTCGCCGCGCGGCGAGACCTGCTTCACCACCGGCTCGGCCTTGTGACGCCGACCCAGCCGCGTCACGCGCATCCCCTGCAACAGATCCCAGGGCACATCGGGGACATTCACGTTGAGCAGCACCGGTGCGCCGAAGGGACGATCGCGAAAACGCTCGGCTAACTGGCGCGCGACGCGCCCCGCCGTGGCGAAATTGCGGCCCGAGAAACTCGCCAGCGACAGCGCGATGGCCGGCACGCCGAGCAGATGGCCTTCCATCGCCGCCGCCACCGTGCCCGAATAGATCGTGTCGTCACCCATGTTCGGCCCCCAGTTGATGCCCGAAAGCACCATGTCCGGCTCGTGGTCGAGCATGCCAGTGACGGCGAGATGCACGCAGTCCGTCGGCGTGCCGTTGACGTAGAAGAAGCCGTTGGGGGCTTCCTTGAGATGCAGCGGCCGGTCGAGCGTCAGCGAATTGGAGGCGCCGCTGCGGTTGCGTTCGGGTGCCACGACGGTCACTTCGCCCATGCCGCGCATGGCCTCGGCCAGCGCCGCGAGGCCGGGAGCAAGATAACCGTCGTCGTTGGAAAGCAGGATGCGCACGTTATTTCAGGAATTGTTGGAAAACTTATTTGAGAAAGTTTTTGCTGATCTCGCGGAACACGTCCGTACCGGCGACGTGCAGCCATTCGAAAGCGACCATCTCGCGGCAGACGATGGTGATGCCGTGCTGGCGCATGCGCTCCAGCGCCAACACCTTGTGGGCCGGATCGCGCGAGCCGACCGCCTCGTCGACCACGAACACCTGCTTGCCATGGGCGGCCAGCTCCAGCACCGTCTGCAGCACGCAGACATGCGCCTCGGTGCCACAGACCACGATCTGCGATCGCTCCATGCCTGGCAGTCCCGGCAGGCAATTGCCGGACACGCAGGAGAAATGCATCTTCGCGCCCACGCTGCCCATCGGTAGCCGCACAGCAACCAGCGGATGAGTGTGGCCGATACCCTTGGGATACTGTTCGGTGGCGGCCACGGGCACGCCAAGCCGCTGCGCCACCTGTACCAGCCAGTCGGCGTGGCCGAGTATGCGCTGCCAGTCGTGGATGTGCGGCAGCAGGCGTTCCTGCAGATCGACGACCAGAAGGGCCGAGGTTTCGGCGCGGATAAGGGGCGAGGGGGAATGAGTCGCGGAAGTCATGGGGCGATTTTAGCGGAGGCTCGCCATCGTCCGGCGCATGAAACAGAGGTCTTCCCAGGCCTTTGCCTTGTCGGGCAGGTTGCGCAGCAGGTAGGCCGGATGGTAGGTGACGATCAGCGGGATGCCGGCGAAGTCCTGCACCACGCCGCGCGCCCGGGAAATGGTCACTTCCTCCTGCAGCAGCGTCTGCGCCGCCGGCTTGCCGAGCGTGACGATCAGCTTCGGCCGGATCAGCTCGATCTGCCGCGCGAGGAATGGCCAGCAGGCAGCCGTTTCGCCCGCTTCCGGCGTGCGGTTGTTGGGCGGCCGGCATTTCACCGCGTTGGCGATATACACCTGCTCGCCGCGCTTCAGATCGATCGCGGAGAGCATGGCGTCGAGCAGCTTGCCGGCCTGGCCGACGAAAGGTTCGCCTTTTTCGTCCTCGTCCGCCCCCGGCCCCTCGCCGATGAAGAGCCAGTCGGCATCGAGGTCGCCGACGCCGAGCACCGCCTGCTTGCGCGTCCGGCAGAGTTCGCAGGCCGTGCAGTCGGCAACCGCGCACCTGAGCGCGTCCCAGTCCATGGCCGCGATGGCGGCCGTGCGCGCATCGACCGGCGCGGCCGAGGACGGCGCGGATTCGGCGCCGCGCTTCTTCTTCGGCGGCTGGCGCAGTTTCCAGATCGGGCCGAGACCCATTTCCTTGAGCATCTGTTCGCGGTTCATAGATTCCTCGCCATCACGATGGCATCTTCCCGTCCGGTGGTCGCCGGATAGTACCCGCGCCGACGACCGATTTCGGCGAAACCGGCCGCACGGTAGAACGCGATGGCCGTAGCGTTCGACGGCCGCACTTCCAGCAGCATGCGCGTCATGCCGGCTTCCCGCGCCAGCCCCGTGAGACGTTCGAGCAGTGCCCGTCCGCGCCCGGTGCGCTGCCATTCCGGGGCAATGCCGATCACCAGCAGGTGGATCTCGTCGACCGCGCGCATCAGTACCGCGAAGCCGATGCTGGTCTCGTCTTCGCATGCCAGCCAGCCGTCGTAGCCGGCCGCCAGCGCGTCGGTGAAATTGCCGCGCGTCCAGGGAAAGGCCTGGACACGTTCCTCGATGGCCAGCACCGTGTCGATGTCGGCCGGTATCAGCGGTCTGACGATCACTGGCCGCCGTCCCGGGCGCGGCGTTCGGCCAGCCGCTCGTCCTTGGTGAGCGCCACCTTGTCGCGCACGTACATTGGCAACGCCTGCGCCGCCGCCACCCCGCCGCCGCGCGCCAGGATCGGCACCGCCAGCCGGGCAACGGCGGCCGCGGTCGGCAGTACGGCAGCATCGACCGCGACAAGACGCTCACCCATGCGTTGGCGCAGCGCTGCGCCATGCGGGGTGGCGAAGCCATCGCCCGCGCCGCGCCAGCCCGAACCCGCAGGCAATGCCGCCGTCCCGCCCGCGCCGACTTTTGGCGCCATGACCTCGACGAGGTCGTCGCCGGCGATGTCGTACGCCGCGACATAGACCTCGTTCATGCGGGCGTCGAGACTGGCGAACACCCGGCCATCGCCGGCGGCCAGCGCCAGGGCCGCGAGCGAGCCAACCGGCGCCACGGGCCGGTCGAGGCCAAAAGCCAGTCCCTGCACCACGCCGCAGGCGAGCCGCAGTCCCGTGAAACCGCCGGGCCCGGCACCGAAGGCGATGCCGTCGAGTTGATGCAAGCCCAGGCCAGCCTCTGCCAGTAATTCATTCGCCCAGGGCAACAGGCGTTCCGATCCGCCATTGGGTATATCGGCCGATTTTTCGGTCAGCGTGCCCGCATCCCAGAGGGCGACGGACAGGCGGCGCGTGGCGGCTTCGAAGGCAAGAATTTTCACGCCGCGGATTCTACCGGGCACCGCTCAGGTCTTCGGCTTCAGATGCAGGTGCGTTTTCGCTTTGCCGCGCGGCACGTAGCCATGCTGGTGATCGTGCCCCGCATCGACGTCCACGGCCACCAGGTTGACCATGCCATGGCGTACGCCGCGTTCGGCGATCAGCGCATCGGCAAAGGCACGCACGGCGCGCGCCGGTCCGCGCAGCATCACCGATTCGAGACAGTTTTCGTGGTCGAGGTGCACATGCAGGGTCGCCACCGTCAGGTCGTGTTGGCCATGCTGCAGTTCGGTGAGCCGCTCGGCGAGGTCGCGTTCGTGATGATTGAAGACATAGGACAGGTTGGCGACGCAATAGCCATTTTCGTGACCGCTTTCGCTCTGCGCCGCCCGTTCGCGTTCGAGCAGCGCGCGCACCATGTCGCGCACCGCCTCCGAACGATTGCCATAACCACGCGCGGCGATCAGCCGGTCGAAATCGGCAGCGAGCTGGCTGTCCAGCGAAATGGTGAAACGTTCCACGAATGGGTCTCCTGTCGATTTTTCCGCACTTTACCAACCGGCATGTCGTAAGATATTTTAGAAATTGTTCACATCTACACATCCAGTAGAACTGCCATGCGCCTCGCCTTGCTGCTTTCGATGTTGCTCGCTGCCACGCTCGGCCACGCCCACGATCTGTGGCTCGAAAAAAACGGCCGCCACTGGACACTCTATCAGGGGCACCGCCACAGCAGCCATGCCGGTTCCGACACGCTCGAATACGGCGGGACTTTCGTCACGGCGGCTACTTGTCTGGACGCGCGCGGGGCGAAGCGTCCGCTGGCTGTCGTCGGCACCGCACCCTGGACGGCGAGCGGGGACTGCGCAGCGCTGCTGCTGGAAATATCCTCCGGCTACTGGAGCAAGACGCCCTGGGAAACCCGCAACGCACCGAAGACCGAGGTGTCCGGCGCGATGAAGAGCTGGCTTTCGAGAGACAGCCTGAAACG
>CAYNCH010000083.1:0-7710 GCA_964395815.1 uncultured Methyloversatilis sp. | reverse complement strand
ATCAAGAACTTTCTCTGACCGCATCAATGATCTTGAGAAGGCCAAGAAGCTTAAATCGGGCGAACACGAAATACGGTTGCGCCAAATTTTCTGGCACCAGTTACATTGGCCACAACCCGAATTCAAGCCTGAGAAACATTTTTTCACGCGTGGCAATTTCCATTCGCGCCTGACGTCATGCCTTTATCGAAGAGGATTTGCTTGATACAAATAGAGAGGCATCGTCAGATAATAGCGTTGTCTTTGAGCAACCCAGCAATACTCATTGGCCCCAATAGCGCGTAGTTCGGTAGTAAACTTCCCGCCACCATAAATAGGTCTGATACAGACCACACAAGGCCGGAATACCTAGGATTAATCAGGGTTTCGGCCTTTTTCTTGTCCAAGCGAGTCCAGCCCGGTAGGTTGAAATCCGGGGGCATTTGGGGCGCACGATGGTGGATCGATACGCAAAGTATGCGACCGAGCATCTATCGGCTGCAGCCAAGCGGATCGAAAGCTGTGCCAAAGGTAGTGGTGGAAATGGCGGCGGAAACGTAGTTCAGTTTCCTACGTTTTTCCTACGGCCAGAAGCAAAAAGCCCGCTTGCGCGGGCTTAAGTGCTTGATTCTTTGGCTCCCCGACCTGGGCTCGAACCAGGGACCTACGGATTAACAGTCCGGCGCTCTACCGACTGAGCTATCGGGGAACATTGAAGGAGCGCATTCTATTAATTTTTATAAAGTGCGTCAATAATCGCGAACAAAGCAGCGCACTTATGCTTGCGCACCTCGGAAAAAGAATTCAGAATCCACAGTTCTTAACGATTCAACCCTGACAATTTTTATTTGATGGAGGAACAGACTCGATGGACATGATCCGCAGAACGGTGCTCAAGGGTGCGGGGGCCACCGGCATGCTGGCCGGGCTCCTGGCCGCCGGCGTGCTCAAGCCGACCCTGGCGTACGCCAATGACTGGAACAAGGCCGCGTTCGAGGCCAAGGAGCTCGATGCTGCCCTCAAGGCCCTCGGCGCCGAAGGCGCTACCGAGCACAAGGATCTCGTCATGAAGGCCCCCGAGATCGCCGAGAACGGCGCCGTCGTGCCGATCGATGTCGCCTGCACCCTCCCCAATACCTCTTCCATCGCCATCCTGGTGCTGAAGAACCCCTCCCCCCTCGCCTCCGTCTTCGAGTTCGCCAATGGCGCCATGGCCGATGTCGCCGTCCGCCTCAAGGTCGCCCAGACCTCCGTCATCCGCGCCGTCGCCAAGGCCGATGGCAAGGTCTATTCGACCCAGAAGGAAGTCAAGGTCACTGTCGGCGGCTGCGGCGGCTGATCCCACCCCGTTTCTTAGAGAGGAAGATTCCACATGGCAGATCCGATGAAAATCCGCGCTCAACTCAAGGGCGACGAGGCTGTGATCCGTGTCCTGATGAGCCACCCCATGGAGACCGGCCAGCGCAAGGATAGTGACGGCAAAACCATCCCCGCTCACTTCATCCAGACCCTTACCGTCGCCTTGAACGGCAAGACCATCGTCTCCGGCCAGACCGCCGGCTCCGTCTCCCGCAATCCCGTCTTCGGCTTCAAGGTCAAGGGCGCCAAGGCCGGCGACAAGGTCGCCGTCTCCTGGATCGACAACAAGGGCGATAAACGTACCGACGAAACAACCGTGGCGTAAATAGGCCGCCGGTTACGGCGTGCGCCTTAACAAACACAAGGAGAGCTGCGGCTCTCCTTTTTTTCCGTTTTTTAACGCGGCAATGGAATAAACCCTGCGAATCCTGCGTCTTTACTCTCAACACCTCATATAGGGCGAATCACCGGTGAGTCTGCTGAGCTTTATCAGTCGTACGCATCACTTCGAGAAAAAGCTTGAAGAAAGTCGTCCGCGGCTTTTGCGGCTGGCTTACTCATGGACGCGCAACCGTCCGCTGGCCGACGATCTCGTCCAGGAAGCCCTCGCCAAGGCGCTCGACCGCCACGCCCAGTTGCAGGATCCCGAAGCCTTACATGCCTGGGTATGCAGCATTCTGGCGAACTGCTGGCATGACCACCTGCGTAGCCGTCACGACACCATCGATATCGATACCGTCGAAGAACGCGACCTCCCGGCGGAGGATTGTCCCGAGGCAGATTGTCTGCAGAACGAAATCGTCCGGCGCGTACGCCGGGCCGTCAGTCATTTGCCGGCGGGTCAGCGGGAGGTCGTAACGCTGGTCGATCTGGAAGAGTTTTCCTATGCCGAAGTCGCGGCCATTCTCGAAATACCGATCGGCACGGTGATGAGCCGGCTATCCCGGGCCCGCCTCGCCCTGCGCGAAGCACTCAGGGAGCAGCCGGCTAACGGCGCGGTCATCCACAGACTGAAAGTGGGAAGCTGAAATGCACATTTCAGACGAAATTCTCGGCGCCTACATCGACAACGAACTCGATCCGCAGGAGCGGGCCAGCCTGCTCGACCAGCTCACAGCAGACGCCAGCCTGCGTTCGCGGGCCTGTGAGCTCTGGCAGCTCAAGCAGATGGTGCGCGGCGCCTATCCTCTGCCCGTGCAAAAGTCGGCGCCGGCGGGACGGCGCGGTTTCGGCTCGCCCCGGTGGACGCACGCGCTGGCGGCTTCCCTGCTGGTCGCCGCTGGAACGCTTTCCGGCTGGCTGGCCCATGGCCGTGTCGATGCCGAGCGCCTGCTGGCGAACCAGATCGAAACCATCCGTGCCGAAGGGGGCCGGGTAGTCCTTCACCTGTTTTCAGATGAGCCGGAACGGATGGAAGCCTCGTTGCGCTTGGCCGAGCAACTGGCCAATGCCCGCGACAAGGCAGGCCAGCCCTTCCGGGTCGAGTTCATTGCCAACGGCCCTGGCCTGCACCTGTTGCGGGTGGGCGGCTCGGCCTATGCCGCGCAGATCGCCGCCTTGCGCAATCATCCCAACCTGAGGTTGATCGCCTGCCGCGAAGCAATGGGCCGCATGCGTGACCGCGGTATCGACGTCACGCTATTGCCCGGTGTCGAAGAGGCGCCCTCCGCAGAAGGCGAACTCGCCGCCCGGCTAACGCAGGGCTGGCGCTACGTGCAGTCTTAGCAACCATTACTTCATTACAACAACCCCAAGGAGGAAACTCGATGGACATGATCCGCAGAACGGTGCTCAAGGGTGCGGGGGCCACCGGCATGCTGGCCGGGCTCCTGGCCGCCGGCGTGCTCAAGCCGACCCTGGCGTACGCCAATGACTGGAACAAGGCCGCGTTCGAGGCCAAGGAGCTCGATGCTGCCCTCAAGGCCCTCGGCGCCGAAGGCGCTACCGAGCACAAGGATCTCGTCATGAAGGCCCCCGAGATCGCCGAGAACGGCGCCGTCGTGCCGATCGATGTCGCCTGCACCCTCCCCAATACCTCTTCCATCGCCATCCTGGTGCTGAAGAACCCCTCCCCCCTCGCCTCCGTCTTCGAGTTCGCCAATGGCGCCATGGCCGATGTCGCCGTCCGCCTCAAGGTCGCCCAGACCTCCGTCATCCGCGCCGTCGCCAAGGCCGATGGCAAGGTCTATTCGACCCAGAAGGAAGTCAAGGTCACTGTCGGCGGCTGCGGCGGCTGATCCCACCCCGTTTCTTAGAGAGGAAGATTCCACATGGCAGATCCGATGAAAATCCGCGCTCAACTCAAGGGCGACGAGGCTGTGATCCGTGTCCTGATGAGCCACCCCATGGAGACCGGCCAGCGCAAGGATAGTGACGGCAAAACCATCCCCGCTCACTTCATCCAGACCCTTACCGTCGCCTTGAACGGCAAGACCATCGTCTCCGGCCAGACCGCCGGCTCCGTCTCCCGCAATCCCGTCTTCGGCTTCAAGGTCAAGGGCGCCAAGGCCGGCGACAAGGTCGCCGTCTCCTGGATCGACAACAAGGGCGATAAACGTACCGACGAAACAACCGTGGCGTAAATAGGCCTAACTATTTCAATTCCAACATAGGGGCACTTTATGGCAAATGATATAGTGGCCCGTCCAAACACAACAACGGAGGAGACTATGCGAAAAACTCGCATCATGGGTGCCATTTACACCATTGGCGCCATCGCATCCGCTGGCATCTTCGCCACGCAGGTACATGCCCAGGAAGTCGATCACGCGAAGGCGGATGCCGAATTCGCCAAGTTCCGCGCCGAAATGGAAGACAGCAACCCGGCCGAACTCAATGAGCTGAAAGGCGAGGAACTCTGGAAGGCCAAACGCGGCCCGAAGAACGTCTCGCTGGCCGAAACCTGCGATCTCGGCCTCGGTATTGGCAAGGTCGAGGGCACCTACGTCCAGATGCCGCGCTATTTCGCCGACGCGGACAAGGTCATGGATGCCGAACGCCGCCTCGTCTGGTGCATGACCGAAAAGCAGGGTTTCAAGTTCGACGACATCGCCAAGAAGCCATTCCAGGGCGCCAACGATTCGAGCGCACCCGACATCACCAACCTGGTTACCTTCGTGGCCGGTCATTCACGCGACAAGAAATTCGCGGTCAATCTGAAAGACCCGAAGGTGCGCGAAGTCTACGAAATCGGCAAGGAAGTCGCGAACTATCGTGCCGGCCCCTACGACTTCTCCTGCAACACCTGCCACGGCTCGGACGGCAAGCGCATCCGCATGCAGAACCTGCCGAACATCGGCTCGAAAGAAGGTGCAGTCAAGGGCGTCATGGGCTGGCCGGGCTACCGTATGACCGGTGGCGTAATGCTCACCCACCAGTGGCGCATGACCGACTGCTTCCGCCAGCAGCGCTTCCCGGCGCCGAAATATGCGTCCGACACCATCACGGCCCTGCTGACCTACATGACGGCGAACGCCAACGACGTCATGTACAAAGGCCCTGGCATCAAGCGCTGATTCGCCCCGAGGAGACAAGACATGACAAAGAAAATCATCCTTGCCACCCTGGTGGCTGCCCCCTTCCTGACTGTCGCCCTGCCCGTCCAGGCAGACGGCGCCTATCGGTCGAAAGCCGTCGCCATGATCCAGAAGGATTTCCAGCCGCGCGGCCAGGCCGATCTCGACCGTCTGGCCGAGGATGGCGTACAGGCCATCTGCAATCGCACCGGAAACAATCCGTCGGCCGAGATTGCGAAGGTGCTGGAATCCGACCAGCTCATCGAAGTGAAATACCCGGCCGACGGAAAACTGATGGGCGACTGGAAGGCCGGTGAAAAGCTGGCCCAGAGCGGCCGCGGCTTCACCTGGTCGGACAAGCCGGGTTTGCCGGTTGGCGGCAACTGCTACAACTGCCACCAGATCAGCCCGAAGGAAACCGCCTACGGTACCGTCGGCCCGAGCCTGCTCCATTTCGGCAAGCTGCGCGGCAATACCCCGGAAATGCAGAAGTACGTCTACAGCAAGATCTATAACGCCAAGGCTTACAACCTGTGTTCGGAAATGCCGCGCTTCGGCCGCGTCGGTGCGCTCGGTGAAAAGCAGATCAAGGATCTCGTCGCCCTGTTGCTCGATCCCGAGTCGCCGGTCAATAAATAACGGTCCGATCCGAAAAAGCCTGGCAACGCCAGGCTTTTTTGCGCCCCAAACTCTCCCAGGAGATACTCCATGTCCATGAATCGTCGAGAGTTTCTACAAATTCTCGCCGCCGCATCCGCTGCCGGCTTCGCACTCAACAGCCGCGAATTGCTCGCCGCACAGGGCGGTGAAAAACTCTACGACCTGCCACGCTTCGGCAACGTCCACTTCCTGCATTTCACGGACTGCCACGCCCAATTGCTGCCGATCTACTTTCGCGAGCCGAACGTCAACATCGGTATCGGCGGTGCGGTCGGCAAGGTTCCGCATCTCGTCGGCGAAAACCTGCTGAAAGCCTACGGCATCAAGTCCGGCGGCGCCGAAGCGCATGCCTTCACCTATCTGGATTTCGCACAAGCCGCGCAGACTTACGGCAAGGTCGGCGGCTTCGCCCATCTCGCCACGTTGGTGAAACAGCTGCGTGCTGGCCGGCCGAACGCGCTGCTGCTCGACGGTGGCGACACCTGGCAGGGCTCGGGCACGGCCCTCTGGACGAACGGTCAGGACATGGTCGATGCCTGCAAGCTGCTCGGTGTCGACATGATGTCGCCCCATTGGGAATTCACCCTCGGCCACGAGCGCGTCAAGCAGATCATCGAGAAAGACTTCGCCGGCAAGATCGAATTCCTCGCCCAGAACGTCAAGACCACCGACTTCGGCGACCCGGTGTTCAAGCCCTATGCAATCCGCGAAATGAACGGCGTGAAGGTTGCCGTCGTCGGCCAGGCCTTCCCCTACACGCCGATCGCCAACCCGCGCTACATGGTGCCCGACTGGACCTTCGGCATCCAGGACGAAGAGATGCAGAAGGCCGTCGACGCCGCCCGCGCCGAAGGCGCCAAGGTCGTCGTCGTGCTCTCGCACAACGGCATGGACGTCGACCTCAAGATGGCCTCGCGCGTCACCGGCATCGACGCCATCCTCGGCGGCCACACGCATGATGGCGTGCCGCAGCCGGTCAAGGTGCAGAA
Organism: uncultured Methyloversatilis sp.; assembly: GCA_964395815.1. Taxonomy (GTDB): domain Bacteria; phylum Pseudomonadota; class Gammaproteobacteria; order Burkholderiales; family Rhodocyclaceae; genus Sulfuricystis. Next base: position 1,208 of record CAYNCH010000083.1, on the reverse strand, counting down.
CAAGGGCGGCGTCACGCTGGTCACCAATGCCGGTTCGAACGGCAAGTTCCTCGGCGTCCTCGACTTCGATGTCAAGGGTGGCAAGGTCAGCGATTTCCGCTACAAGCTGCTGCCGGTGTTCTCCAACCTGCTGGCGGCAGACAAGGAAATGGCCGCACTGATCGACAAGATCCGCGCACCCTACCTTGGCAAACTGGAGGAAAAGCTCGCCGTCTCCGAAGGCCTGCTCTATCGCCGCGGCAACTTCAACGGCAGCTGGGACCAGCTGATCCTCGACGCGATGATGGAAGTCAAGGGCGCCGATCTCGCCTTCTCGCCGGGCTTCCGCTGGGGTACCTCGATCCTGCCGGGTCAGGCGATCACCTTCGAGCATGTCATGGATCAGACCGCCATCACCTACCCGATGTCGACGCTCACCGAGATGACGGGCGAACAGATCAAGGTGATCCTCGAAGACGTCTGCGACAACCTGTTCAACCCTGACCCCTACTACCAGCAGGGCGGCGACATGGTGCGCGTCGGCGGCCTCACCTATGCCTGCGATCCGAACGCGACGATCGGCCACCGCATCCAGGACATGCGCCTCGGCGGCAAGCCGCTCGACGCCGGCAAGAAGTACAAGGTCGCCGGCTGGGCGCCGGTCGCCGAAAACGCTCAGGGCGAACCGATCTGGGAAGTGGTGGCGCGCTGGCTGCGCGACAAGAAGACCGTGGCCCCGCGGCAGCTCAATTCGCCGCGCCTGATCGGGATCACCGGCAACCCGGGGCTGGCCTGAGCATCATGGTCGCACGCTTCCTGATCCTGATGTTCGGCGGCTGGCTCGCGGTCGCGGGCTTTGCTGCCAAGGCGGCCGAGGTCCGCGACTATCCGGCCGAAAAGATTGCTGCACGTACCTGGGTGATCCACGGGCCGCTCGGCGATCCGTCGGTGGCGAACCAGGGCTTCATGAACAATCCCGCGTTCGTCGTCACCGCCGCCGGCGTCGTGGTGATCGATCCGGGCTCCAGCGTCCACGCCGGCCGGATGGTGCTGCGCCAGATCCGCAAGATCACCGACCAGCCGGTCACTCACGTGCTCAATACCCATGTGCATGGCGACCACTGGCTCGGCAACCACGCGTTCCACGATGTTTTTCCGGATGCCAAGTTCATGGCCCATCCGCGCATGATCGAAGGCGCGCACGGCGGCCAGGCGAAGCGCTGGCTCGA
>CAYNCH010000082.1:0-7713 GCA_964395815.1 uncultured Methyloversatilis sp. | reverse complement strand
CGGGCAACTTCGGCAACATCTGCGCCGGCCACATCGCGCGCATGATGGGCCTGCCGATCGCTCGCCTCGTGCTGGCGACCAACGAGAACGACGTACTCGACGAGTTTTTCCGCACCGGCGTCTATCGTCCGCGCGGCACGAGCGATACCTATGTGACGTCGAGTCCGTCGATGGACATTTCCAAGGCATCGAACTTCGAGCGCTTCGTCTTCGATCTGGTCGGGCGCGATCCCGCCGTGGTGAAGTCGCTGTGGAGCAAGGTGGACGCGGGCGGCAGCTTCGATCTCAACGGCACGCCCTACATGGCGCGGCTGCCGGAGTTCAAGTTTGTCTCGGGCAAAAGCACCCATGCCGATCGTCTCGCGACGATCCGCAACGTCTGGGAAAAGCATGGGACGATGATCGACACGCACACCGCCGATGCCGTGAAGGTCGCGCGTGAGCACATGCTGCCCGAAGTGCCGATGGTGGTGCTGGAAACCGCCCAGCCAGTGAAGTTTGCGGAGACGATTCAACAGGCCCTTGCCATCGAGCCCGGCCGTCCAGGCGAACTCAATGGAATCGAGAGCCTGCCGCAACGGGTAGCGGTGATGGACGTCGATGTGGCGGCGGTAAAAGCGCTGATTGCGGAGCGCTGCTGAGGCGCGGCAGCAGTGCTAGAGGTAGATTACCGCAGGAAAAACCGTCACAGCCAATACCAGCACCAGCCATTCGAGGTTGTGGCGCGCGAGTACTCCGGTGAAGTGCAGTACCAGAATAACGATGGCGACGATGTAGTACAGAATGAACAGCATGTGCAGTCTCCTGGTCCCCCGTCTGGAGGCGAATGGGCGTGCCGGCGATTATATGCACAAAGCCGTAGACATTGATGCCAAGGGGGTCTGCGCCAGAAAAAACTTCGGCAACCCCTTGACGGCGAGGCCGAATATCCAGCTAGAATGATAAACGGCTATGTAGCCTTTCATCTTGAGGAGCAGACCAATATGAACAAAGGGGATCTGATCGAAATCGCCGCCACAGAAGCTGCCATCAGCAAGGCCGCTGCCGGCAAGGCTCTGGATGCCATGATCGATGCCGTCGTCAAGTCCGTCGCGAAGGGTAATGCTGTCACTCTCGTCGGTTTCGGGACCTTCAAGGCCGCCAAGCGAGCCGCACGCACGGGTGTCAATCCGAAGACCGGTGAAAAACTGAAGATTGCAGCGACCACTGTGCCACGTTTCACTGCTGGTGCCGGCTTCAAGACAGCCGTCGCAGGCAAGAAGAAAGTTGCGAAGAAGTAAAAAAGTTCGTCTGCGGACGAGGGGAAAGGCGCCTGGCGGGCGCCTTTTTTCATGGTTCTTGCGACCGCGCGCGACCAATCTGGCGCAAATAGGCGATGCCCAGCATGGCTGCCCCGAGCCCGCAGCACAGTAGTGTGGGTCTGACGTCCCAGACTTCTGCCAGCGCACCCACTGCGAGGCTGCCCAAAGGGGCGATGCCGAGGAAAGCGGTGGAAAAAAGGGCCATGACTCGCCCCCGGTAGTCGTCCTCCACCACCATCTGAATCAGCGTATTGCTTCCGGCCACGGTCAGTATGACGCTGAAACCGAGCGTTGCGAGAAGCGGGTAGGCGATCGTGATCGTTGGCGTGAGGGCGAAGGCAGCGAGCAGCGTACCGCCGGTGAGTGTGGCACGTGCGACCAGCCGGTCAAGGCCGCCGTGTTGCTGACTCCCGCGAAAAGCGAGGAACAGCGCAGCGCTCAGCGAGCCGAATCCGGCGCTGCCGATCAGGAAGCCATACGTTTCGGCACCGCCCTGAAAAAACTCGCGCGCGAATACCGGCATCATCACCGCATACGGTGTGACAAGAAAACTGAAGCCGGCGACCATCATCAGGGGGAGGCGGATTTGTGGATGACGGAAGGCATAGTCGAAGCCAGATCGTAATGCCGTCCATGCCGGCTGGTGGGGGCGCGGTGGGCGCGCTGCAACGCGAATAGCGGTAAGGGCGAGCAGCACGGCCAGATAGGATCCGGCATTGATAAGAAAGCAGGCGGCTTCGCCGGCGGTAGCGACGAGCAGTCCGGCAAGGGCTGGGCCAACGAAGCGTGATGCATTCATCAGGAACGAGTTGAGGCCGATGGCATTCGGCAGGTCCGCCTTGTCATCGACGAGTTGTGCGACAAAGGCCTGGCGGGCCGGCAGGTCGACGGCGTTGATACAACCGAGCAGAAAGGCGAGGCCGACCAATGCGGTTGGTGTGATCAGATGCGTCATCGTCAGTCCGAACAGCAGCAATGCCTGCGCCATCGACAGCGCCTGAGTCGCCATCAACAAACGCCGCCGGTCGAGTCGATCATTCCAGACGCCGGCGTAGGCGCTAAACAGCAGGATCGGAATCTGTCCGGCAAAACCGACCAGACCGAGCATCGCGACCGAGTCGGTCAGCCGGTAAGCCAGCCAGGTCATGGCGATCTGCTGCATCCAGGTACCGATCAGGGAGACCATCTGGCCGGCAAAGAACAGGCGGTAATTGCGCGAGCGCAAGGCCGGAAAAGCAAAGTTGAGCCGAGATCGAGGTTGATGCATGTCAAATTTCACACTAAGGTGACGCATACAATGGTGTACTTTGTATGCTGATAAACAGTGAGCGCGCAACCGATGGGCAATACCGAGGACAAGCCGATTGTTCTGGTGGTGGACGATATGCCCGAGAACCTCATGGTCCTCGGTGAGTTGCTGCATGACAATTATCGCATCCGCCTTGCCAATTCAGGATTGCGGGCCCTCGAGGTCGCCGCGAGCGAACCGCGGCCGGACATCCTCCTCCTCGATGTGATGATGCCGGACCTGGATGGCTATGCCGTTCTCGAACGGTTGCGCGCCATGCCTGAAACACGCGATATCCCCGTCATCTTCGTCACAGCGATGGATTCCGAGGCCGACGAAGAGCGCGGATTCACGCAGGGGGCTGTCGATTTCATCCACAAGCCGATCAAGCCGGCGATCGTGCGTGCGCGCGTGCGCACCCATCTGGATCTGAAGGCGGCACGCGATGCGCTGCAAAGCCGCAACCTCAATCTCGAGACAGAAATCACCCGCCGCATCCGCGAGAACCAGATGATCCAGGATGTCTCGATGCGCGCGCTGGCGAGCCTGGCGGAAACGCGCGACAACGAGACAGGCAACCATATCCGCCGTACCCAGTACTATGTCGAGTTGCTGGCGCAGCAACTGATGAATCATCCGCGCTTTGCCGGGTTGCAGGCCGAAGGCATCATCGACATCATCGTCAAGGCAGCGCCGCTTCATGATATCGGCAAGGTGGGCATCCCCGATCACATCCTGCTCAAGCCCGGCCCGCTCGATCCGGACGAGTGGCGGATCATGCAGACGCATACGCGCCTTGGTGCCGATGCGATCGAAAGCGCACTGGTCGACGAGGACGACCAGGCACCCCTCGCCTTTCTGCACATCGCCATCGACATCGCGTACTCGCATCATGAAAAGTGGGACGGCAGCGGTTATCCGGATCGGCTGCAGGGCGAGGCCATCCCCCTGCCGGCGCGCCTGATGGCAGTGGCGGACGTGTTCGATGCGCTCATTTCGCGCCGCGTCTATAAACCGCCCATGCCTTTCGAAAAAGCTGCCGAAATCATCGTCGCCGGACGAGGCAGTCATTTCGATCCCGATATTGTCGATGTGTTCGTTCGCTGCTTCGACAGCTTTGTCGCGATCGCCCGGCGTTACGCCGACGACTGAAGCAGCCTACCTGCTGGCCGCTGTCGCGCCGTAAAATTCGCCGTCGTTTATCCTCGTCCAGCCTCCATGACCTCGCATAACCCTTCTGTCAAAACCCGTTTCGCCCCAAGTCCTACCGGCTATCTGCATATCGGAGGTGCGCGCACGGCATTGTTCGCCTGGGCCTACGCGCGCCGTCATGGCGGCAAGTTCGTCCTGCGCATCGAGGATACCGATATTGCGCGATCCACGCCCGAGGCCGTGCAGGCGATCATCGACGGCATGACCTGGCTCGGCCTCGCGCACGACGAAGGCCCGTATTACCAGACGCAACGCATGATGCGCTACAAGGAAGTCATCCAGCAGATGCTCGATGCCGGCAGCGCCTATCTTTGCTACATGTCCAAGGACGAACTCGACGCACTGCGTGCCGAGCAGGAAGCGCGCAAGGAAAAACCGCGCTATGACGGTGCCTGGCGGCCCGAGCCCGGCAAGCAACTACCCGTCCCGCCGTCCGGCGTCCAGCCGGTGGTGCGGTTTCGGAATCCGGCTGCGGGCGTCGTCGGCTGGGACGACCAGGTCAAGGGCCGCATCGAGATCGCCAACGCCGAACTCGACGATTTCATCATCGCGCGCGCCGACGGTACGCCAACCTACAACTTCTGCGTGGTCGTCGACGACTGGGACATGGGCATCACCCACGTGATCCGCGGCGACGACCACGTCAACAACACGCCGCGCCAGATCAACCTGCTCACGGCGCTCGGCGCGCCGGTGCCGCTCTACGGCCACCTGTCGATGATTCTCGGCGACGACGGCACCAAGCTGTCGAAGCGTCACGGCGCGGTGTCAGTGATGCAGTACGACGAGGACGGCTATCTCCCCGAGGCGGTGCTCAACTACCTGGCCCGGCTCGGCTGGTCGCACGGGGACGAGGAAGTGTTCACGATGCACCAGTTCGTCGAGTGGTTCGATCTCGATCACATCACTTCGTCGGCCGCGCAGTTCAATACCGAAAAGCTCAACTGGCTGAATGCGCACTACCTGAGGCAGGCCGATGATGCCCGGCTCGGGCAGGAAATCCGCCGGCGGCTGGTACGTGAGGGCGTGATCGACACCGCGACGCCCGATCCGGCCGAGATTGCCGCGCTTTACAAGGATCGCGTGCAGAACCTCAACGAACTTGCCGACAGCGCGCACGCCTTCTACGTTGCACCGCATCCGTCGCACGAACTGGTCTCTCAGCACCTGACGGACACCGCAAGGGCTGCGCTCGCCGATCTGGCCGCGCGTTTGCGCCGTCTCGCCAGCGCCGACTTTTTGCCGGAGACACTGGCGAAATCCCTCAAGGAAACCCTGGCTGCCACGGGTCTCAAGATGCCGCAGGTCGCCATTCCCCTCCGCGTCGCCTTGCTCGGGCAACCGCAAAGCCCGGCCATCGACCGCGTGCTGGCCGTGATGGGCCGGGACGAAGTGCTGCGGCGGCTGGAGGCCAGGCTTTCCTAGCCCCAAGCCGTCGGCGCTACCGGGCACTACCGGCGCGATGCCAAAACGATAGTGAAGCTTGACATCTTCATGGCCGGGATGTGAGGATCGCTGTTTGAACAAGGGGAACATGCTTGACGAAGGGTAATCCGCCGGCAAAAGCGAACGCGCGGTCGCAAGCGGCACAGAAACTGGGCCACGGCCTGGCATGGGGCGTTCTCCTGTTCGGCATCGTCGCGACCATGGCCACCTGGCGATGGCTGACGTTGCTGGAAGAGCGTCATCTGGCGTCGAAATTCGAGGCACATACGACGGAAGCGTGTAAAGCGCTCGAAGATCGCTTCGACGACTACGAGACGATTCTCAATGGGGCGGCGGCCCTGTTCGCGGCGAGCGAAGGGGTATCGCGTCAGGAATGGCATGCGTATATCAGTGCCCTGCAGTTGCCGCGCAAGTATCCGGCGATCGACGCGGTGGCCTTTGCCCGTGATTTCACCGCTGTCCAGAGGCCTGCGGTCGAGGCGGAGATGCGTGCCGCCGGGCTGCCGGAGTTCGCGATCTGGCCGGCGGGCGCACGCGAGCGCTATGTGGCGAACGTCTATGCCGAGCCCTATATCGGCCGCAACATGAAAGCCATCGGTTACGACATGTGGCAGGATCCGTTGCGCCGGGAAACATTGCGGCTGGCGATCGAGCGGGGCGAACCGACGATCACCCCGCGGCTCACCCTCAAGGTCGATGAAGCCGCCGATCCCGTCCCTGCCTTCATCATGTACCAGGTTGCCCGCGACCATAGCGGGCAAGTGCGCGGTTTCGTGCTGAGCCCCTTTCGCATGCCGGCGCTGACCGGTGAGTTGCCGCAGTTGGCGGCACTGGGAATCACCCTGGCGATCTACGACGGTGCCGTCGCCGACCCCGCTGCGCTGCTGTACAAGACGATGCATCCGGCTGGGCCGCATACCTATTTGCTCGAACGCAGCGAGGTCATTCGCCTGGCCGGTCGCGACTGGCGCCTCGATTTCAGTGCCGAAGACAGCTTCGCCAGCGCGGCGGGCTATCACAGCCCGCACTGGGTGCTCATGATCGGCATCACCATCACCCTGCTGTTGTTCCTGCTGGTGCGCTCGCTGACAACCACGCGCGAACGGGCGCTTGCCCTCGCCGGGGCGATGACGACCTCATTGCGTCAAAGCGAAGAGCAACTGCGCAACTACATCGACAATGCGCCGGAAGGTATTTTCGTCGCGAATGCCGAGGGGCGTTACCTGGACGTGAATCCCGCCGGGTGCCGCATGACCGGTTACACGCGCGACGAGCTGCTGCGCATGACGATCGCCGGTCTCGCTCCGGCGGATGTGCAGTCCGACCACGCCCGCCTTTTTGCGACCGTCAAGGCGAACATGACGCTCGATATCGATCTCAACCTGCGCCGCAAGGATGGCACGGTTTTCCCGGCCAGCCTGCGGACCGTGACGCTGCCGGGCGGGCAGGTCATGGGTTTTTGCAGCGACGTGACCGAGCGCCGGCAGGCCGAGAGCGAATTGCTCCAATACCGTGATCATCTCGAATCGCTGGTCAAGGCGCGCACCGCGGAATTGCGCAGTACCAACGAGCGTCTCGGCGACACCCTGTTCGCGATGGATCGCGTCGGCATCGCCATCCATTGGGCCGAGGTCGAGAGTGGCCGTTTCCTCTATGTGAATCAGCATGCTGCCGCCATGCTCGGCTACACCCCGGAGGAGATGCTGGAACTGAACGTATCCGATATCGATCCGAATATCCTGCCCGAACGTTATGCCGATATCGTCGCGGCGATCCTGGCCAAGGGTTTTGTCCGCTTCGAAACGACGCAGCGCCACAAGGATGGACATCTGTTGCCGGTCGAGATGACGGTCTTCTATCACCCCGGCGCAGGAACTGGTACGCATCGTTTTATCACCTTCGGCATTGATATCAGTGCGCGCCGGGCGGTCGAGCAGGCGCTGCGTGAAGCGAAGGAGGCCGCGGAAGCCGCCAACATCGCCAAGAGTGCCTTCCTGGCCAACATGTCGCACGAGATCCGCACACCGCTCAATGCCATCACGGGCATGGCGCATCTGCTGCGCAAATCCGGGTTGAACGAGGCGCAGGCCGACCGGCTCGCGAAGATCGAGGGGGCCAGCGAGCATCTGCTTGGCATCATCAACGCGGTACTCGAACTGTCGAAGATCGAAGCGGGCAAGTTTTCACTCGAAACGGCGCCGGTGCGTATCGAGGCGGTGATCGGCAACGTGATCTCCCTGCTGCACGAGCGGGCGCAAGCCAAGGGCCTGCAGTTGATCGCCGAGGTGCGCGATGTGCCGCCGACGCTACTGGGCGATGCCACGCGCGTGCAGCAGGCGCTCCTCAACTACGCCATCAATGCGGTCAAGTTCACCGAACAGGGCAGCGTTACCCTCAGGGTAGGCACGGCCGCCGCGGATGCCGCGAGCGTGCTGCTGCGCTTCGAAGTGAGCGACACGGGCATCG
>CAYNCH010000081.1:0-7746 GCA_964395815.1 uncultured Methyloversatilis sp. | reverse complement strand
TCTCCGGCTGCAGGTCGAGGATGTAGAACTTGTTGATGCAGGGCGGCACGATCAGGAACGGCCGCTTCGCCACGGTATCGGTCAGCGGCGAATACTGCAGCAGCTGGAACAGTTCATTTTCGTAGACAACGGCGCCCGGCGAGACGGCGAGATTGCGGCCGACTTCGAAGGCCGATTCGTCCGTCATCGAAATGCGGCCTTTTTCAAGGTCGCCGAGCAGGTTCTGCAGGCCGAGCTTGATGCTTTCGCCCTTGGTTTCGAGAGCTTTCTGGATGAATTCGGGGTTGGTCGCCGCGAAGTTGGACGGCGCCAATGCATCGACGAACTGGCGTGTCGCGAACTGCATGCGGCTGCGCGAGAGCGCATCAGCCGCGGGCGCGACATCGGCCATTTTCTTCAGGTATTGGGCATTCAGCAGGTAGGCCTGCCGCAGGTAGTCGAAGACGGGACTGTCCGTCCAGGACGGATGGGAAAAGCGGCGATCGCCCGGTTCGGGTTCCACCAGCGCAGTGCCGGCTGTGGTGCTGTCGCGCTGGAGCATGGCTTGCCAGAGCGCGGCCTGCTTTTCGCGCCATTCGTGCTGCAGGGCGATGATCGCTGGGTCGGTAGCGGAAGGAAGCATCATGCGCAGTCCATGGGGGCCGAATGAAAGGCGTCATTCTGCAATGCAGCATATGGGGTGTCAATGAGCAGGCAGATTTCTGGCAGGCAAAAGTCCGGTCACACCGCATTGGCCGCGCGAAGCAAAAAATATTACTTTTGATAAACTTGTGTCACAGTTGATGGCAGGCTTGATCACTGCTTTATTTTCCCGACCATACCGACGCATGACGCAACACACACTCTTCGATGTCGACCGGCGCATGGCCCTGGCCTTCGGCATACTGATCCTGATCCTGATGTTGGTGACGCTCGCGACGAGCGGTTTCTATCTGAGCGATGCGATCCGGGCGGGCTTGTCGGAGACCGAGCGCCATCAGGCGATCCTGCAGGGTGTGGCATGGATGGTCATGACGGGTGCCGGTTTGCTGGGAGTGGGGTTTGTTGCAACCCGGCGGCTCAGCCTGCGTTTTGGCAATCCGGTGCGTCAGCATCTGTTGCTGGCGGCATCCGTGTTCGAGAGCAGCCGCGAGGGCATCCTGATCACCGATCGCCACCAGCGCATTCTGCGCGCCAATCGCGCCTTTTGCCGTCTGACGGGCTACAGCGAGGCGGAGATCCGCGGGCGGACACCGAAATTCCTGCGCTCCGGCCACCAGAATGCCGACTTCTACGCCGAAATGCACACGGCCTTGCACGATCACGGCCAGTGGCAGGGCGAGGTGCTTGATCGCCACAAGGATGGCCGCATCATTCCGGTGTTGCTGTCGATCAGCGCGGTGAAAGATGCTGGTGGCAGGATCGACCACTATGTCGCCGTGCATACCGACATTTCGCACATCAAGGAATCGGAAGCCCGGCTCGAATACCAGGCGCGGCACGATCACCTGACCGGTCTCGCCAACCGGCTGATGCTGCATCTCCGTCTCGAGCACGCGCTGCAGCGTGCGCGCCGCGATGGTACGCATCTCGCTCTGCTGATGATCGACCTCGATCGGTTCAAGGATGTCAATGACAGTTTCGGCCACCTCATGGGCGATGCCCTGCTGCGCGACGTGGCGGAGCGGCTGGTGCGCCGGGTGCGCAATGCCGACACCGTCAGCCGGCTCGGCGGAGACGAGTTCACCGTATTGCTCGAAGATACCGAGAACCCGGACGAAGCTGCGCGTGTCGCCGAGGATCTGATCCGCGTTCTCGACGAACCGTTCGAACTGCCGAATGGCAACGAGGTGGTGCTGGGGGCGACGATCGGCATCGCGATCTTTCCCGACCATGGCGAGACCGAAGAGGCTCTATTGCAGGGTGCCGATGCGGCGCTCTATCAGGCGAAGACCGAAGGTGGCCGCCACTATCGCTTTTTTTCCGACAGCCTCACGCAGGCGGCGCGCGAGCGGATCGCGCTGGAAGCGCGCCTGCGTCGTGCCCTGGCGCAGGGCGAATTGCGTCTGCATTTCCAGCCGCAGATCGATATCGCCAGCGGCGCCATCGTCGGTGCCGAGGCGCTGGTGCGTTGGGAAAGTCCCGAAGACGGACTGGTCCCGCCCGGCCGTTTCATCCCGGTGGCAGAGCAGTCCGGGCTCATCGAGGCGATTGGCGAGTGGGTGCTGCGGCAAACCTGTTGCCAAGGGCAGCGCTGGATCCAGATGGGCATGCCGGCGCTGACGCTGGCGGTCAATGTGTCGTCGCGCCAGTTTCAGCGCAGCGACTGCGTGGAGCGCCTGGCCCGCATCCTCGACGAAACTGGCTTCCCGCCGCAGCGTCTCGAACTGGAAGTGACGGAAGGTACCCTGATGGACCATGCGGGCCATGTGCTGGAGACCCTCGGCCGCCTGCGTGCGCTGGGCATTCGCATCGCGATCGACGATTTCGGTACCGGTTATTCGTCGCTCGCCTACCTCAAGCGCTTTCCGCTCGATGTTCTGAAGATCGACAAGTCGTTTGTCGACGACATCCCGCGGCTGTCCGACGACATGGAAATCACCGCGACGATCATCGCCATGGCCCACACGCTGCGGCTCAAGGTGCTGGCCGAGGGCGTCGAGACGGTGGCGCAGCTGGATTTCCTCAAGGAGCGCGGCTGCGATTTCTACCAGGGGTTCCTGATGAGCCGCCCGTTACCGGCCGTGGAATTTACGCGCTTGCTCGACCTGCAGCGGATTTCATGAGCGCCAGATCAGGCTCGCCATGCGGCCGGTGATGCCGTCGCGGCGGTAGGAATAGAAGCGCGCCGCATCGCACACCGTACAAAAGTCGGCGCCGGCGAGACGGCGCACCCCGAGTGCGGCCAGCCGCTGCCGGGCCAGACGATAAATGTCGCAGAGCCACTTGCCATGTCCTAGCGGGACGAAGGCCGCCGCTGCGTGCGGATCATGATCGAGGAATCGGGCACGCACCTCGTTGCCGACTTCAAAGCGCGCGGGCCCGATCGCCGGGCCGAGCCAGGCCATCAGCCGCTCCCCCGGCAGGCCCAACGACTGCACCGTCGATTCGATCACGCCGGCGGCGAGGCCGCGCCAGCCGGCGTGGGCGGCAGCGACGACGCTGCCGTCGTCGCTGCAGAGGAGGACCGGCAGGCAGTCGGCTGTCAGTACTGCGCAGACCATGCCGGGCACGCGGGCAAAGGTGGCATCCGCTTCATCCCCCGCTAAAGCGAGCGCGGCATCGATGCAGCGCGTTCCATGCACCTGGCGCAGCCAGACAGGTTCGGACGGCAACAGGCTGCGCAAGCGGCGGCGATTTTCGGCGACGGCGACCGGGTCGTCGCCGACATGGTCGCCGAGATTGAAGCTGGCATAGGGCGCGGCACTGATCCCGCCGCTACGCGTTGTGACGAGCGCGTGCACGTTGGCAGGTGCCGGCCAGTCGGGCCGGATGAATTCAGGCGGCACGCAAGCGCTCCAGGAGTTGCGAGAAATCGGCGGGCAGCGGCGATTCCCACGCCATCGTTTCCCCGGATACCGGATGAACCAGCGCCAACCGCCAGGCATGCAGCGCCTGGCGCGGAAACGCATCGAGCATCGGATCGCCGGATTTGGTCTTGCCATAGACCGGGTCGCCCACCAGCGGGTGGCCGATGCTGGCCATATGCACGCGAATTTGGTGGGTGCGGCCGGTATCCAGCCGGCATTCGACGAGCGTGCAGCGTGCGAAGCCTTCCTCCGCCGTGTAATGGGTGCGCGCCTCCTTGCCGCCCTGCGGCAGCACCGCCATCTTGGTGCGCTGTACCGGGTGGCGTCCGAGGGGGGCATCCACCGTCCCGCCGGCGCCGACTTTTCCATGCACCAGCGCGCGGTAGTGGCGCTTGACTGTGCGCGCCTGGAGCTGGCGCACCAGATCGGTCTGGGCGGCGAGCGTCTTGGCCACCACCATGAGGCCGGACGTTTCCTTGTCGAGACGATGGACGATACCAGCACGCGGCACCTGGGCGAGGGCCGGCGCGTGGTGCAGCAGGGCGTTCATCAGCGTGCCGGTGGCATTGCCGTTGCCCGGATGCACTACCAGCCCGGCCGGCTTGTCGATGACGATGAGCGCCGCGTCTTCGTAAATGATCGGCAGGGGGATGTCTTCCGCCGCATCCTGAAAAGTCGGTGCCGGCGGGACGGCGACGGCGAGGCGCTCGCCGCCCCACACCTTGCGTTTCGCATCGTCGCAAACCGCCCCGTCGAGCCGGACGAAACCGGCCTTCAGCCAGGCTTGCAAGCGGCTGCGCGAATGTTCCGGCAACAGCCGTGCGAGCACGGCATCGAGCCGCGTGCCGGCACCGTCGGCCGGCACGGTAAGCAGGGCGACTTCGCTATAATCGACCGACCTTATCTGGCTTTCCTGGGACTCGCTCATCATGCGTAGTTTAGCTGCCTTGCTGGTAGTGCTTCTGACCGTTCTCTCCGCTGGCTGCGGCTTGCTGCCCGAGGAAACGGATGAAACGATCGGCTGGTCGGCCAACAAGCTCTACGCCGAGGCGAAGACCGCCATGGGCGAGGGCGCCTACGACAAGGCGGTCAAGTATTTCGAGAAACTCGAAGCGCGCTATCCCTATGGACGCTATGCCCAGCAGGCGCAACTCGAAGTCGCCTACGCCTATTACAAGCAGCAGGAGAAGCCCCAGGCGATCGCCGCCTGCGAACGCTTCATCCGTCTGCACCCGAATCATCCGAACGTCGACTACGCCTACTACCTCAAGGGCCTGGTCAATTTCAACGAGGACCTCGGCCTGCTCGGCCATGTCAGCATGCAGGACCTGACCGAGCGCGATCCCAAGGCCGCGGCCGAGTCCTTCGAAGACTTCAAGGCGCTGGTCAACAAGTTTCCCGAGAGCAAGTACGCCAAGGATGCCGCGCTGCGCATGGCCTATCTGGTGAATGCGCTCGCCTCGCACGAGGTGCATGTCGCCAGCTACTACATGCGGCGCGGCGCTTATGTCGCCGCCGCCAACCGGGCGCAGACGACCGTGAAGACCTACCCCGACGCGCCGGCGGTCGAGGAAGCCCTGTTCATCCTGGTCAAGGCCTACGACAAGCTCGGCATGAACGACCTGCGCGACGACGCCGAGCGCGTGATGCGCAAGAACTTCCCGAACAGCGAATACTACGTGCGCGGCCTGAACAAGGACGTGCCGTGGTGGAAGCTGTGGTGAGCTAAACCCAAACCCGCCATCCCCCAGCCCCTTCCTCCCGGAAGGGGTAGACTTGCGGTGCGCCGTGCGCGAAAGTTCTTAGCCCCGCTGTCGCCGTGCCTCGAAGAGGCAGATACCCGAAGCGACCGATACGTTGAGGCTCTCGACCGAGCCGAACATCGGGATCTTCGCCAGTTCGTCGCAGGTTTCGCGCGTCAGCCGGCGCAATCCTTCTCCTTCGGCACCGAGCACCCAGGCGGTCGGCCCCTTCTGGTCGATGGCGTAGAGATCCTTGGTCGCCTCGCCGGCCGCGCCGATCGTCCAGATGCCGCGTTCCTTCATCTCGCGCAGGGAGCGGGCGAGGTTGGTGACGACAAGGTAAGGGACAGTATCGGCCGCGCCGCTGGCGACCTTGACCGCCGTGGCGTTGAGGCCGCAGGCACGATCCTTCGGCGCGATTACCGCATGCGCGCCCGCCGCGTCGGCCACGCGCAGGCAGGCACCGAGGTTGTGCGGGTCGGTGACGCCGTCCAGCACCAGCAGCAGCGGCGGTTCGCTCAAGCCATCGAGGATGTCGTCGACCGTGAGGAAACGTTGCTGGGCGTTGACCTTCGCGATCACGCCCTGGTGTCGCCCGCCCCCGGCCATGCCATCGAGGCGGGCCGCATCGAGGGGGGTGATGCGCACGCCACGTGTTTCCGCGAGTTGCACGAGGTCGCGGACGCGGCCATCCTGCCGTCCCGCCGCGACATAGATTTCGCGCACGCCCTCGGGGTCGTGGCGCAGCTTGGCGGTGACGGCATGGAAACCGTGGATCAGGCGGCTGTCGTCGGCCATGGTCAGGCGTGCTTGATGACGCGATATTGCGCGGTCATGCGATGGGTTTCGCCCGGGGCCAGCGTGATGACATCGTCGGCCGCATTGGCCGTTTCGACGCAGACCATCCGGTCTTCGCCCGGCTTGCCGCCCGCTTTTCCGAAATCCCCCATCTTCGCCGCCTTGTCCGGTCCGGGGTTCCAGACCACCGTGGAGCGGCTGCCGGTACTGGTGATGAGGATCGTGCGCTTGAGCAACGGGTCGACGATGCCGGAGCAGCCGGCCGTATCGAGATAGACACGGTCGGTTTCGCCGGCGAAGGTGACCGCGCCCTTCTGCTTCCTGCGCTTGCCGCCATCCACCTTGTCGATATAACCGCAGCCCTCGAGTCCGGCAATGTGGATTTGACGAATGTCGCCGATTTCGAAATAGGTATGCAGGGCCTGGCCGAGTTGGAAGGGCGCAGCCCCGGTATTTTTCGTCGCGAGGCCGACGACCAGTTCCTGGCCCACGGTCACGCTGCACTTCACCGTGGAGGCGTGCGGCCACTGTGCGCGTGCCGCGTCGTTCATCTCCGGCGCGAATTCCAGGCGCACGCGGCCGTCGGGCAATTGGTGCACGTCGGTCAAAGACCATGGAATGGTGCGGGCGAAGCCGTGGCCGGGCCAGCCGGCTTCAGTGGCATGCGGGCCGAACCACGGCCAGCAGAGCGGCACGCCGCCACGGACCGATTTGCCGGATACGAACTTCGCCGCCTTCGACAGCCAGATCACCGGCTTTTGTCCCCGCGGTTGCCAGGTCAGGACGTGCGCGCCCTGCAAGGCGATGGTGGCTGTGGAAAAGGCGGTCTTGACCTCGACGACGATGAAGCCGGGCGATTTCTCGCTAAAGGTCAGAAAGTCGGCGGCGGCGAAACGGTGCTGCACTTCGGTCAGTTGCGACATGGCTGTGCTCCTCGTGATTTATTGTGGTTTCAATTCTTCCAGGCCTTCGGCGGCGATTTCCCTGACTTCGGCATCGGGATCGTCCAGCCGGGCTTCCAGGAACTTGATGGCCTCCGCCGTACCGCTCAAGCCGAGAATGTGACAGGCATCGGCGCGTACGCGGTGGTCGCCATGGCCGGCGAGCAGGCCGAGCGCCGGTACCAGCGCCTGCAGGGCGGGTGTGCCGGCATGGCGTTCCAGCACGGCGCTGGCGCCGAAGCGCACGTTCATGTTGGCCTCGGGATTGGCGATGACCGGCAACAGGTCGGCGAGCGCCTTCGGGAATTTCTCGACGACTGCGAGCACGTTCTTCAACTGGCCTTCCAGCAGCCAGATCTGGAACTGCTCGGCACGGTCGCGCAGGCTGGCGCGCAGCAGGGTGCGCGTGCTGTCCGCCGCCATCGGGTAGTTGAAGTTCATGAGGCGTCCGCGAGCCGGAAGTCGATCTTGTTCTGGTCCAGGTCCACGCGCACGAGTTGCACGCGCACGCGATCGGACAGACGGTAGCGCGCACCCGTGCGTTCGCCGACCATGGCGTGCTGCTTCTCGTCGAAATGGAAGTAGTCGCGACCGAGGTCGGAGACGTGCACCAGACCCTCGACGAACACCGCGTCGAGGGCGACGAAGATGCCGAAGGGCACCACCGAGGAAATGCTGCCGGTGAATACTTCGCCGATCCGGTCCTGCATGTACCAGCACTTGAGCCAGGCCTCGACGTCGCGCGTCGCCTCGTCG
>CAYNCH010000080.1:0-7767 GCA_964395815.1 uncultured Methyloversatilis sp. | reverse complement strand
AACCTGATCCCGCCCCAGCGTGCCGGTGCCATCGCCGTCGCCGCGGGTCTGGTCGGGCCCGACAAGAACTGGTGTCCGGTCAACCCGACGACCTTCGAGTCGACGCTCCACAAGGACATCCACGTCATCGGTGACGCCTGCATCGCCGGCGCGATGCCGAAGTCCGGCTACTCGGCCAACTCCGAGGCCAAGGCCTGCGCCAACAACATCGTCAACCTGATGAATGGCAGGGAAATCGTCGACTTCTCCGGCATCAACACCTGCTACAGCTTCCTTTCTGCCAAGGAAGCCGTCGAGGTCACTGGCGTCTACAAGGTCGACAAGGAAAAGAACGTGATCATCGCGGCCCCCGGTTCGGTTGGTGTCTCGCCGGACCTGTCGGAAACCGAGGCGATCTACGCCGAAAGCTGGCTCAACAACATCCTGACGGAAATGTCGACCTGAGCGTCCGGAAGTCAAACAAAACAAACCCCGCGGCGGCGGGGTTTGTTTTTGGGGGGTACGACTGAAAAAAAATCGGCGCTGGCGGGACGGTAGTGCAAACAGCGCTATCGCTATTGCAGCCCGCCGATATAGACCGACACCGCCTTCATCTCGAGTTCGGTCAGCTTCGCAGCGATCGAATGCATGATCGCATTGTCGTTGGTGCGCTCACGCTTGTTGAACTCCGTCAGCTGGGTTTCGACGTAGCGGGGATGCTGCCCTGCCAGCCGCGGCAACTGAGCGGTGCCATGACCATTCTCCCCATGGCAGGAGGCGCAGGCCGCTACGCCGGAGAAGCGGTTGCCATGCTGGAAGATGTATTTGCCGACCGCAGCGAAATCGACATCACCGGGCTGCCGGGCACCCGCCGGCTTGGCCGAGAAGTAAGCGGCGAGGCCGGCGATCTCGTCGTCCTTGAGATCCTTGGCCATGTCGGTCATGGTATCGCTCTTGCGTCGACCGTCGCGAAAATCCTTGAGCTGCTTGTCCAGATAATCGGGATGCTGCGCAGCCAGGCGCGGGTAGATTGAACTCGCGCTTTCCCCTTCCGGACCATGACATAAGGCACAACGCGTATTGACGATCTCCATCACCCGCGGAGTGGCTCCCGCCCATGCGGCTGTTGCCACCCACAGGGCCAGCGCCCCTCCGATCAAATGCTTATGCATGCTCTTACCTCCTGGTTCAGTGTTTTCCTGTGCTGCCGAAACCGCCGGCACCCCGATGACTTTCCTCGAATTGTTCAACCACATTGAACTGCACTTGCAGCACCGGCACCACCACCAGTTGCGCGATACGGTCGAGTGGATTGAGAAGGAAAACTTCATGGCCGCGGTTCCACAACGAAACAAAGATCTCGCCCTGGTAATCTGAGTCGATCAGACCGACGAGATTACCCAGAACAATACCGTGCTTGTGCCCCAGGCCGGAGCGCGGCAGGATCATTGCAGCCAGTCCCGGGTCATCCAGGTGAATCGCGATACCTGCTGGCACCAGCATCGTTTCTCCGGGCTGCAGGCGCACCGGAGCCTCGATACAGGCGCGCAGATCCATGCCCGCGGCGCCCGGAGTCGCATAGTGGGGCGCATGTTCCCCGGCTTCATCCTTCAGGCGGATATCGAGAATGCGTACGTCAATGGTCGGCATTGGGGCACATCTCCGCAATGTGGCGCACGATGGCACGTGCAATGGTCAGTTTGTCTCCCGGAGGCAGCGGGTGCGCACCGGCAGCATCGAACAGCGTCACGACATTGCCGTCGCCACCCAGGCCATCCTGTACCAGGTTGCCGACGACCAGCGGCAGGTTTTTCGCCTGGCGCTTGGCCTCGGCATAGGAGGCAAGGTCGCGACTCTCCGCCGCAAAACCGACGCAGAAGGGCGCATCCGGTCGCCTGGCGATCTCGGCGAGTATGTCGGGATTGGGAACCAGTTCCAGTATCAGCGCTGCAGCATTCTTTTTGATCTTGTGTTCTGCCGGGACCGTCGGACGATAGTCCGCCACCGCCGCAACGCTGATGAAGATATCGACCGGCAACTGCGACAACACGGCATCCCGCATCTGTGCGGCACTCTGTATATCAATGCGCCGCACAGCCGCCGGTGTTACCTGTGCGACCGGTCCAGCGACCAAGGCAACATCGGCACCAGCCTCGGCACAGGCCCGCGCGAGAGCGAACCCCATCTTTCCGGAACTTGAATTCGTCAGACCACGCACCGGATCGAGCGCCTCGAAGGTGGGACCGGCTGTCAGCAACACGCGTCTACCTTGCAAGATTTTTGGCTGGAAGAAGGCCGTGAGTGCGGCCAGCAATTCGGAAGCTTCAAGCATGCGTCCCTCGCCAACCTCACCGCAGGCCTGTTCGCCGCTAGCCGGACCGAGAATCGCAATACCATCCTCACGAAGTTGCGCAATATTGCGCCGAGTGGCGGGGTTTTCCCACATCTGGCGATTCATCGCCGGCGCCACCAGCAACGGACAGTCCCGCGCCACGCACAGGGTCGCCAGCAAGTCATCGGCCATGCCGTGCGCCAAGCGGGCCAGGAAGTCGGCTGTCGCCGGCGCCACCAGAACGACATCGGCATTACGTGTCAGATCGATGTGCACCATGCCGTTGGCAAGACGGTCATCCCACAGCGAAATGAAGACCGGCCGCCCCGTCAGCGCCTGGAAAGTGACGGGAGCGACAAAACGTGCGCCCGCCTCGGTCATGACCACGTCGACAGCGGCACCCGCCTTGACGAGCAAACGCGCCAATTCGCAGGCTTTATAGGCTGCCACGCCGCCCGTCACGCCGAGCACGATACGCTTGCCTTGCAGTTCGCTCATGACAGATAGAATGACCGTGATAATGGATAAATTCTAACCCATGGCAATTACCGACTGGCCGGATGACGAACGCCCCCGGGAGCGCCTGCTGGAGCAGGGAGCGGAAGCACTTAGCGATGCCGAGCTTTTGGCGATTTTTCTGCGCGTCGGCGTGCGCGGCATGAGTGCTGTCGATCTGGCCCGCGCCCTGCTCGCCCGTTTCGACCACAGCCTCGCCCGCCTGACGGCCGCCACGCCGCAGGAACTGACCACCGTCAATGGCATCGGCCCGGCCAAGGCGGCACAACTCGTTGCCACGCTGGAACTGGCGCGACGCGGATTACGGGAAGAAATGCGCTCCCGGCCGACTTTTGCCGCGCCCGGGGCCGTTCGAGACTGGCTGCGCCTCAAACTCGCCGCACTGCAACACGAAGTATTCATCGCACTCTGGCTCGATGCCCAGAACCGGCTGATCGCCGACGAGGAACTGTTCAAGGGCACACTGACGCAAACCAGCGTTTACCCCCGCGAAGTCGTGAAAAGTGCGCTGGCCCGAAATGCGGCGGCCGTCATCTTTGCACACAACCATCCAAGCGGTGTCGCGGAACCCTCCCAGGCCGACGAACTGCTGACCCGCCGCCTGAAGGAGGCCCTGGCGCTGATCGATGTACGCTTGCTCGACCACTTCATCGTCGCGGGCAACACCTCCCCTCTTTCTCTGGCCGAGCGCGGACTATTGTAAAAAAGCAGCGAAATTGCTTGCCGCCTACACTAGCCTCTTGTAGAATGCATGGCTTTTCCGACCTGCAGTTCAGGAGTCCACAATTATGTCCCGCGTCTGCCAAGTGACGGGCAAGGCCCCGATGGTGGGGAACCATGTCTCCCACGCCAACAACAAGACCAAGCGCCGCTATCTGCCCAACCTGCATTCCCGCCGGTTTTGGGTCGAATCGGAAAACCGCTTCGTGCGCCTGCGTGTTTCAAACGCCGGTCTGCGCACGATCGACAAGAAAGGCATCGACGTCGTTCTCGCCGAGTTGCGCGAACGCGGCGAAGCCGTTTAACACGGAGGTAACCGATCATGGCAGCCAAAGGCGGACGTGAAAAGATCAAGCTCGAATCTACCGCAGGAACCGGGCACTTCTACACCACCAGCAAGAACAAGCGCACCACCCCCGAAAAGCTCGAGTTCATGAAGTATGACCCGAAGGCGCGCAAGCATGTGCTTTACAAGGAAATCAAACTGAAGTGATGCAGTCGGTCTGACACGCGTTACTCAGCAAATAAACAAAACGCCAGCCAGATGCGCTGGCGTTTTCATTTTCAGGAACCTACCCACGGGGAAAAGGAAGAAAAAAAGAAGCGGTGCAGGTTGCCGTAAAGTCCCGGATCCGAGCCTGAGGGAAGGTTATCCCGAATCCGGAACGGTGGAGGAGGTCGTCAAGAAGCACCAAGATCAGGGGGGACATGGTGTTCCATCTGCGGCAACCCGATGCATTGCACCGCTTCCTGATCTACATATATCAAGAGACGTGCCAGCCACCCCAAAAACAATACATGTTATTGATTTTATTCAATAAATTAATTTTTAGCGGCCGAACAAGTCTCTACAAGCTTCCATCTATCCCTGTCATAATGCCATTATGGCAGAACGGCTTCTGTCATACTGACACTAGTGACGCTTAAGCAAGCGTAATTTGCGATACAAGGTGCGCTCGCTGATGCCCAGTTCAGTAGCCAGCGTCTTGCGATTACCCTTATGGCGCTCCAGACGCGCCCGAAGTGCGGCGCTCTCGAGTTGGGATAAGGTCCCTGAAACGGTTTCTGAAACATCGTCAGCGAGTAGCTGCTCATCCCGTGCAGGCTCTCCAGCCACCGCATTGATTCTCGGTCGACGATCCGACTCCAATACTTCCACCGGGAGGTGTTCGAGCTGGATGACGTTCCCGTCGCACAACAGGCTGGCCCGTTCGAGGACATTACGCAGTTCGCGCACATTCCCCGGAAAATCATAGACGCCAAGACACTCGAGCGTTGCCGGTGCGAGGCGCAAATCCCGGGACGACGCCACCCGCTCAAGCAGTGCCTCGGCCAGCAAGGGTATATCGGACCGCCGCTCGCGCAGTGCTGGCAGTGCGATCGGAAAGGTATTGAGGCGGTAGTAAAGATCTTGTCGGAACCGCCCATCCTCGACCATCGCTCGCAGGTTGCGATGTGTCGCCGAGATAAGGCGGATGTCCGCCTTGAGAAAATCGCTCGCCCCGACACGACGGAAAGTGCCGGTTTCAAGCAAGCGCAGCAACTTGACTTGCATGCCCAGCGGAATATCGCCCAACTCGTCGAGAAACAGGGTTCCACCCGAAGCCGCCTCGACCAGCCCGATACGGCGAGTGGACGCCCCGGTGAATGATCCCTTTTCGTGGCCGAACAACTCGCTTTCGAACAGCGTTTCCGTCAGACCGGAGCAATCCACCGCCACGAAAGGCCGATCGGCTCGCCGGCTGGCATCGTGAATCGCCTTCGCGACCAGTTCCTTGCCCGTGCCCGACTCGCCCTGCAGCATCACCGTGGCATCCGACGGCGCCACGCGCGCCATCAATTCAAGCATATAACGAAACGCGGGAGACCGACCAACCATCGCTCGCGCATCGGGCATGCCATGGGAAACACCGAGCGGTTCCATCTTCTCGACGAAGTAATCGATCTCGCCGGTTTTGCCCCGGATCGGCGCCAGCTCGATATTTACATAGGCCTCTCCGTCGGGCGTGTGGTGCAGATGAAGCACCTTCTCGCGCTGTCCGGACGCAAGGCTTTGTTTCAGCGGACAGGTCTCGCCTGCCTTGTCACAAGGCGCCGGGTAATGATGGGATACGGAATAACAGGTTTGTCCGACGAGCGCCTGCCCCTCGCCATAATCGCGCCGATAGGCCTTGTTGGCCGCCAGGATGCGGTAATCCCGATCGCACAGAATGTGCGGTTCGGGCAAGCTGTCGAGATAGGAAATCAATTCAGCCAGAGGGTGCATGGCATGCTCCAGAAGACAGAATGTCAGTTTGACTGACACTAATTATGCCATTTTCGTCACTTCTGCTATCGCCAAGTGACTCATGGAACCGCAAATAGCTGGACCGCATATTGCTTTAGCAAACTCTTATAATCGCCTCCCCGATGAAAGGATCAGAACCGATGAATACCCCCGACGCGGCATCCCGGCCGCAACAACGACTCGAACACTTCCCTATTTCATTCTTTGCCACCATCATGGGCACCGCCGGACTGGCGATCGCCTGGCGCAAGGCACATACCGTCCTCGGCACACCGGAAGGGATCGGCTGCGGCCTGACCTTGTGGGCAGCCATCCTGTTTGTGCTGATCGCCATCGGTTACGCCACGAAGATGGCACGTCACTGGGGGGCAGTCAAACACGAATTCGCCCATCCGATCCGCGTCAATTTCTTTCCCGCCCTCTCAATCTCACTGCTGTTGCTGGCAGTCGCCTTCACGGATAACCAGCCGGGACTGGCGTCCGTCCTCTGGGGAATCGGAGCAGCCGTACATCTGGCCTTCACACTGACGATCATGAGCAGTTGGATCCACCATACCCACTACAACATCAAGCACGCCAGTCCGGCATGGTTCATTCCCGTCGTCGGCAATATCATCGTGCCGATCGCCGGGGTGAGCTTCGGGCCGACAGAGATTTCCTGGTTCTTCTTCAGTATCGGTCTGGTGTTCTGGATCGTGTTGCTGACCATCGTCATGTACCGTCTGTTCTTCCACGAGCCGTTGCCGGATCGCCTGACGCCCACGCTGTTCATTCTCATCGCGCCGCCCGCCGTCGGTTTCATCGCCTGGGTCAAGCTCGGCGGCGGCCAGATCGACGCCTTCGCGCGCATCCTCTACTACAGCGCCCTCTTCCTGACGCTGCTGCTGGCCAGCAACGCACTGCGCTTCTTCCGCGTGCGCTTCTTCCTGTCGGCCTGGGCCTACTCCTTCCCGCTGGCGGCGATCACGATCGCCACCCTAGTCATGGCGGAAAAGATTGGTGGCCCGTTCGTGACGCTGGGCTGGGTACTGCTCGTTGCACTCAGCATCGTGCTCGCCTTGCTCACCGTGCGAACGATTCAGGGCATTTTCCGCCGCGAGATCTGCGTCCCCGAGTAAGCGAACGCCCATATCGGCGCCGTCCCGCCGGCGCCGACTTTTCGGTCCTCAATCCTTGAGGACGCGCACCTCGCGCTGCGGGAAGGGAATCTCGATGCCCTCCGCCTTGAAGGCCTGCCAGATCGCCAGATGGATATCGGACCGGATCTGGCCGGTGCCAGCCTCGGGATCGGCAATCCAGAAGCGCAACTCCATGCTGATGCCCGAGTCGGCAAAGGCCAGCACATGCGCCCTCGGTGGAGGGTCGCGCAAGACACGAGGCTGCGCAAGCGCTGCCTCGACCAGCAACGCCTGCACGCGTTCAAGGTTGGCACCATAGGCGACCTGCACCGGAATCGGGATGCGCACCTGACTGTCGGTGTGCGTCTCGTTGGAAATCACGGAACTGACCAGCATCTCGTTCGGGACGATCATTTCGAGGCCATTGCGTGCCTTCAGCACGGTATAGCGCGTGGTGATGCGCGTCACCTCGCCGCGCTCGTTGCCGACAGCGATAACGTTGCCGAGACGAATCGATCGATCAAGCAGGATGATGAAGCCGGAAACGTAATTGGCGGCGATCTTCTGAAGACCGAAGCCGAGGCCGACGCCAAGCGCGCCGCCGAACACGGACAACATGGTGAGGTCGATGCCGACCAGCGGCAGGCCGATGAGCACGGCCAGCACCAGCAACAGCGCACGTGCCAGACGAGCGAATACCACGCGCAGGTTGCCGTCGAGACCCTGGGCCGCGATCAGCCGCGCCTCGACGAGACCGCCGAGCCACAACGCCAGCAGCAAGCCACCTAGTACTGCAGCCACCCCCTGCATCAAGG
>CAYNCH010000079.1:7552-7770 GCA_964395815.1 uncultured Methyloversatilis sp. | reverse complement strand
CGTCGTCTACCTGATGCCGCCCTTCGTCATCGAACCCGCCGACCTGACGACGCTGACGACCGCCGTGCACGACGTCGTCGCGCAACGCGCTGCCAGCGCATCGGCCCGCGCCGCATGTCCGCGCTCGACGCCCTGATCCGGCCGCGGCTGGAGAAACTCGCGGCGTCCCGCCAGCGCCGACTTTTGTCGCCGGTCGACGCGACGCTGATCGACGTTTC
>CAYNCH010000079.1:0-7542 GCA_964395815.1 uncultured Methyloversatilis sp. | reverse complement strand
CAACGACTATCTCGGCCTGGCGCGCCACCCCGCGCTGATCGAACGCGCCTGCACCTGGGCGCACCGCCACGGCGCCGGCAGCCGCGCCGCGCGGCTGGTCACCGGCACCTCGGCCGAACTGCTCGCGCTCGAAGCCAAACTCGCCGCCTTCAAGGGCACCGAAGCGGCGCTGATCTTCGCCACCGGCTTCCAGCTCAACAGCAGCGTGCTGCCGGCGCTGCTCGAACTCGGGGAAACGCCCCTCGTGTTCGCCGACCGGCTCAACCACGCCAGCCTGCACGCTGGCCTGCGCGGGGTGAAGCAGATCCGCTTCCGCCACAACGACCTCGCGCATCTGGACGAACTGCTCGCCGCCCATCCCGGCGCCCCCGGAACGCTGCGCCTCATCGTCACCGAATCGGTGTTCAGCATGGACGGCGATACCGCCGACGTGCCCGCGCTGGCGGCGCTGGCGGAACGGCACGGCGCGCTCCTCTACCTCGACGAGGCGCATGCCACCGGCGTGCTCGGCCCGCAGGGGAAAGGCCTGGCCGCGCTCGCGCCGGGGCGTGTCCCGATCGTCATGGGCACCCTGGGCAAGGCGCTGGGCAGCGCCGGCGCCTATGTCGCCGGCTCGCAGGCGCTGATCGACTGGCTGGTCAATCGCTGCGCCGGTTTCATCTACAGCACCGCGCCCGCACCCGCCGCACTGGGGGCGGTCGAAGCGGCGCTCGAATACGTGCCGACGCTCGACGCCGAACGCGCGCGCCTCGCGAAGATGGGCAAGGCCTTGCGCGCCGCGCTGCACGCGCGAGGCATCGACACGCTGGCGTCGACGACGCAGATCGTGCCCGCCGTGATCGGCGACGAACAGGCGGCGCTGGATGCGGCGCAGGGCTTGCGCGCCGCCGGCATCCTCGCCATCGCGATCCGTCCGCCGACGGTGCCGCCGGGCAGCGCACGGCTGCGCTTGGCGCTGTCCAGTGCGCTGACCGATATCCAGTTCGAGCGCGTGCTCGCCGCCGTCGCCCGGTTATGAACATCGTTTTCGTGCATGGCTGGGGCTACGACGCGGACATCTGGAAAGCGGTGCGTGCGCGGCTCGATCCTGCGTGGTCGGTCGACACGCTCGACCTGGGCTACTTCGGCACGCCGAAAGTCGGCGCTGGCGGGACGGCGGACCTGGCCGTCGGCCATTCGCTCGGCGCGCTGTGGTGGCTGACGCAGCAGGACAGCGCATGGAAGAAGCTGCTGTGCATCAATGGCTTCCCGCGCTTCACGGCGACCGCCGGCTATCCCGGCGTCGCGCCACGCGTGCTGGCCCGCATGCAGCAGCAGTTCGCGCGCGCTCCGGCCGCCGTGCTGGCCGATTTCCATGCGCGCTGCGGCGGACACGCACCGGCGGGAGCGCCCGCCCCCGACCGGCTTGCCGCCGGTCTCGACGCGCTGGCACACGGGGACGGCCGCGCCACGCTCGTCGCGCGCCGCGATGACATCCGGGCACTGGCCGGCACGGACGATCCGATCGTCCCGCGCACAATGAGCGCGGCCGCCTTCGCCGCACTGCCGGCCGGCCATGTCGACTGGGTGGAGGCGCCCGGTCATCTGCTGCCGCTGACGCATCCCGATCTGTGCGCGCACTGGATCGCGCGGTCGATGATGGAACAGGCCGCATGACGCGCCGTCCCGCCAGCGCCGACTTTCATGCGCGCGTCGCCACGCGTTTCGACGCGGCGGCCGCCAGCTACGACGCCCATTCGCCGGTGCAGCGGCACGCCGCAGCACGCCTCGCCGGCCTGATCGCCACGGCCGGCCTGCCGCCGCGCCCGCGCGTGCTGGAGATCGGCTGCGGCACCGGCCATCTCACCCACGCACTGACGCTCCACCTGCCCGGCGCACGCATTCTCGCCACCGACATCGCACCGTCCATGGTCGCGGCCTGCCAGACTCGCCTGCCGCAGCACGACTACGCGGCGATGGACGGCACGCGTCCCGTCGTGACGGACGCTTTCGACCTGATCTGCGCGAACCTCGTCGCGCAGTGGTTCGCCGACCTGCCGGCGGCGCTGGCGCGGCTCGCCGCCCTGCTGGCGCCCGGCGGTGTGCTGGCGCTGAGCCTGCTGGGCGACGGCAGTTTCCGCGAATGGCGCGCGGCGCACACACGGCTCGGACTGAGCGCCGGCGCGCTGGACTTTCCGACCCGCGCGGTGTGCGCGTCCGCCTTTCCCGCGGGAAACCTGACACTCACCGGCGAGCACCACGTCGACCGGCCGGACAGCGCGCTCGGTTTCCTGCGCGGCCTGCGCGCCATCGGCGCCGACACGGCCGCGCCGGGGCACCGGCCGTTGACGTCGGCGCAATTGCGGCAGGTGATGCGCGCGCTGGGCGACGCCCCGGAAATCGTCTACGAACTGCTTTACGCCGTCTGGCGCAGCAGGTAGTCGGCGACGATGCCGGCGAACACCGCGGCGCCGAACCAGTTGTTGTGCAGGAAGGCCTTGAAGCACTTCATCCGCTCGCGGCCGCGGATCAGCGTCCAGTGATAGCCGGCGATGCCGGCGGCGGCGGCCAGTCCGGCGTAGTAGGCGGCGCCGCAGCCGAGCCGCACGCCGACCCAGGCCAGCAGCGCCAGCGTCGCCGCATAACACAGCATGATGATGGCGATGTCGAAGCGGCCGAAATAGTGCTGGAAGGTGAGTGCCGATGTCTTGATGCCGATCTTGCGGTCGTCCTCGATGTCGACCAGCGCGTATTCGGTATCGTAGGCGACCGCCCAGCAGACGTTGGCGGCAAGCAGCCACCAGGCGGTTTCCGGAATGCGCCCGAGCGTGGCGGCGAAGGCCATCGGGATGCCGAAGCCGAAGGCGATACCCAGGTAGGCCTGCGGCACGGCGAGGAAGCGCTTGGTAAACGGATAGCTCGCGGCGAGGAACAGGGCGGCGACGGCCAGCCAGAACAGCAGCGGCGTGAGCAGCGGCCAGACCAGCGCGAAGGCCAGCGCGACGAGGATGAAGAAGACCGCGAAGGCTTCGCGCGTCGTCACCGTGCCGGCCGCGAGGGGACGCATCTTGGTGCGCTCGACATGCGGGTCGTAAGTGCGGTCGGCATAGTCGTTGATGACGCAGCCGGCCGAGCGCATCAGCACCGTGCCAAGGACGAAGATCCAGACCAGCACGGCATCGGGCCGGCCGTTGGCGGCGATCCACACCGCCCAGAGCGTCGGCCACAGCAGCAGCAAGATGCCGATCGGCTTGTCGAGGCGCATCAGGCGCTCGTAGAGGTCGAGACGTTCGCGGAGGAAGGCGAGTGTGGTCATGGCGCGATTTTACGTCGCCGGCCGATGCGTTCCGACGACGGCCGATGCTGCCGTTTTCCCGCCACAGCAGTAACATCTGCGAATCATGAAACCCGAACTCGCCCGCCTCGAAATCCAGCAACAGAAGCAACTACCGACGCTCACGCCCAGCGTGGAGCGCATCCTTTCCGCCTGCGAGGACCCGGCCGTCAGCCAGACCGCGCTGGCCGAAGTGCTGACCGAAGCACCCACCATCACGGCACGGCTGCTCGGACTGGCGAATTCGGCCTTCTTCGGTCAGTCGAACGGCGTGCATTCCCTGCCGCATGCGATCAGCGTGCTGGGTACGGTGACGGTGCGCAGCATTTCCGCCGGGCTGGCGCTGTCCGGCGCCTTCGACACGCGGCACTGCCCGGGCTTCAGTGCGGCGCGCTACTGGATGTCGGCCGAAATGACGGCACTGGCGGCCCAGTACCTGACACCGCAAGTAGTCGCCGGGGTCAGGCCGCCGGCCGACAGCGTCTATCTGGCCGGCCTGCTGCACAACATCGGCCTGCTGGTCCTCGTGCATCTGCATCCCGCCGAGATGGACCGGGCCTTCGCCACCTACGCTGCCGACCGCAGCCAGAGCCTCGGTCAGCATATCGTCGCCGTGCTCGGCGTCGATCACTACCAGGCCGGCGTCTGGCTCGGCAGCAAATGGCATTTTCCGCGCGACCTGCTGCTGGTGATGGAGCACCATTACAACCCGGCCTATCGCGGCGACCACTGGCCGCTGGTGCTGCTCGAAGGTCTGGCGGCGCGCTGGGCCAACCAGGTCATCGATGGTACGGAAAACCTCGGCGACGAGACCGAAACCCTGAGCCTGCTCGGACTGGCAACCGACACACCGACTCATTTCAGCGCCAGCATGCAGATGCATCTCGGGCCGGTACGCGCCTTCGCGGACAGTTTCGCGGCCGAGCGCGCATGAACGAACGCCGGCTCGCCGACCTGTCGCGGGGCTTCAACCAGCAGCTGGTCAATCTGCTGGATTCGTTGTCGGCCCTGTCGGCGCTGGGCAATCTCACCACCCGCCAGGGCGACGAGCGTTTTTTGCTCAAGCAGGCACTGGCGGCCCTGATGTCGAATCAGGACATGGAGCGCTGCTCGATCTTCCTGTACGACGAGGCTGACGAAGTCCTGAGCTGCGCAGCCGGCTTGGACTGGGCGGAAATGCTGCGCGCCGGCGCCGAGGAACCGACCGCCGCAGCGCTTGGGACGCCCGATGCTGCTCCCCGGGCCGCGCGCCTCTTCCGGCGCGGCGAAGGTCTCGTCGGCGAAGCCGCCGCCCGGGCCGCCATGGTGCATTGCCCGTCGTGCCGCGACGATCCGCGCTTCATGCACGACGACACGCCGCCCGCAGGTTCGCTGTTGTGCATGCCGATCGTCAGCGAGGCGCAGGTGCTCGGCGTGCTCAACGTCTTTCATCCCCAGGCGGGTTTTTTCGACTTGTGGCACGAACACCTGCTGCAGCTGTTCGCGCAGTCGCTCGGCCGGCTGCTTGTGAACTATCGGCTGTCGCAGCGGCTGCACGAGGCAGTGGCGGCGAAGGCGGCGGAGATCGAACGGCAGAAGAACTTCATCCAGTCGGTCCTCGACAGCGCGCCCCAGCCGATGATGGTGATCGGCCGCGACTACCGCATCCTGATGACCAACCGCGCCGCACGCGCCCGCGCAACGGCACTCGACGGCAACGCCACCTGCTACCGCATTTCCCACCACCGCGATACACCCTGCGATGGCCACGAGCACCCCTGCCCCCTGCAACGCGTGGTCGCCGAGGGCAGGTCCGTCAGCGTCGTGCATGAGCATCTCGATGCGGACGGCCAGCCACGCCTGTTCGAACTCCAGGCTTCTCCGCTACGCGACGCGCAGGGCGCCATCATCGGCATCGTCGAAAGCGCGCACGACATCACCGAGCGCGCGCATCTCGAAGCCGAATTGCAAACCGCCAACGCGCGCCTGCAGGAAGCCCAGCGCATTGCACGCATCGGCAGCTGGCAGCGCGATTTCGCCACCGACCGGATGACCTGCTCGACCCAGATGGCCGAGATTTGCGGCTGGCCGGCGGTCGATCGCGAATGCGCCTTCGCCGATTTCGTCGCCCTGATTCATCCGGACGACCGCCAGCGCGTCCAGGACAGCTATGCGACTGCGGTACGGCTCAAGCGGCCGTTCGCAACTACCCACCGCCTGCTGACGGGCGACGGCATCATCAGTTACGTCAAGACCAGCAGCGAAACCCTCTACTCGGCAACCGGACTTCCGCTGCGGTCACAAGGCACGCTGCAGGACGTCACCATGCAGACGCTGGCCGAGCTCTCCCTGCGCGAGAGCGAGGAACGGTTCCGCACGATCGCCGACTACACTTTCGACTGGGAATACTGGGAAGGCACGCGCGGCGAAATCCTTTATTGCTCGCCATCCTGCGAGCGCATCACCGGCCATGTCGTGAACGATTTCATCGCGCGGCCGGAACTGCTATACGACATCATCCATCCGGACGACCAGCACCTGATGGCGCAGCATCGCCACGACGTCGCCTATGTGGATAGCGGCACCGTCACTTTCCGCATCATCCGGCGCGACGGGGCCATCCGCTGGATCGCCCACGGGTGCCGTCTGGTGCTCGACCGCGACGGGCTGTCCAAGGGGCGGCGCAGCAGCAACCGCGACATCACCGAATATATCCAGAGCTGACTCAGGCTTTCAGCAACTCCGCCCGCCCGCCGAGCCAGCGGGCGAGATGGCGCTCCGCGGCCTCCGGCCAGTGCGTCAGCAGTTCCTCGGCGGCGGCACGCGCCGCCACCACCAATGAGGCATCCTCCAGGTCGGCAAAGCGCAGCAGCGGCAGTCCGCTTTGCCGTGCGCCGACGAATTCGCCGGGGCCGCGCAGGTGCAGGTCCTGGCGCGCGATCTCGAAACCGTCGGTATTTTCGTAGATGATCTTGAGCCGGGTGCGCGCGGTTGCCGACAAGGGCTGCGCGTAGAGCAGGATGCACGCGGACTCCGCCGCACCGCGCCCGACGCGGCCGCGCAACTGGTGCAGCTGGGCAAGACCGAAGCGCTCGGCGTGCTCGATCACCATCAGGCTGGCGTTGGGCACGTCGACACCGACCTCGATCACCGTCGTCGCCACCAGCAACTGGAGCGCGTTCGTCACGAAGCCCTCCATCACCGCGGCCTTCTGGTCGGGCTTGAGGCGGCCATGGACGAGGCCGATCTTCAGCTCGGGCAGCTCGGCCGTGAGGTGCTCGAAGGTTTCCTGCGCGGTCTTGAGCTGCAGCGCCTCGGATTCTTCGATCAACGGACAGACCCAATAGACTTGCCGGCCGCTGCGGCACAGGGCGCGCACCTTGTCGACGATTTCGTGTCGCCGCGCCGCACCGACCAGCTTTGTCACGACCGGTGTGCGACCGGGCGGCAATTCGTCGATCACCGAAACATCGAGATCGGCGTAGTAGCTCATTGCCAGCGTCCGTGGAATGGGCGTGGCCGACATCGCCAGCTGGTGCGCCTGCGCCCCCTTTTGCTTGAGTGCCAGCCGCTGCCGGACGCCGAACCGGTGCTGCTCGTCGACGATGGCCAGGCCGAGCCGCCGGAATTCGACGTTTTCCTCGATTAGCGCGTGCGTGCCGACCACGAATGCCGTCTCGCCAGCGCCGACTTTTGCGATCGCCGCCTGCTTGTCCTTTTTCTTCAGGCTGCCGGTGAGCCACGCAACGTCGATGCCGAGCGGTGCAAGCCAGGCGGCCAGCTTGCGATAGTGCTGCTCGGCGAGGATCTCGGTCGGCGCCATGAGTGCCGCCTGGTGGCCCGACTCGACAGCGCGCAGGCCCGCCAGTGCGGCGACCACCGTCTTGCCGCTGCCGACGTCGCCCTGCAACAGCCGCTGCATCGGATGCGGTTGGGCAAGATCCTGCGCGACTTCGTCCCACACGCGCCGCTGCGCGGCCGTGAGCGTGAACGGCAGCCGGGCGAGCAGCTTGTCCGTCAGGCGGCCGTCACCGGCCAGCACCGGTGCCCCGCGCGCACGACGCGCCGCATAGGCCTGACGCAACGAGATCTGCTGGGCGAGCAGTTCGTCGAAGGAGATGCGTTGCCAGTAGGGTTTTTGATGCTGCGCCAAAGCTGCGGCATCGAGCCCGGAGGGCGGGGCGTGCAGCGCACGCACGCTGGCGGCGAAGGCCGGCAGGCCGGTCCGCGCCAACAGCGGTGCGGGCAGG
>CAYNCH010000078.1:0-7788 GCA_964395815.1 uncultured Methyloversatilis sp. | reverse complement strand
GACGGCCGACAACCATATCGTCGGCTTTCGCATCGACGTCACCGAACTGTACCGGGCCAAGGAGGCGGCCGAGACGGCCAATCTCGCCAAGAGCCGCTTCCTGGCCACCATGAGCCACGAAATCCGCACGCCGATGAACGGCATCCTCGGCATGGCGCAATTGCTGATACAGCCCGGGCTCGGCGAAGCCGAGCGGCAGGATTTCGCCCGCACCATCCTCAATTCCGGCCAGACCCTGTTGAAACTGCTCAACGATATCCTCGATTACTCCAAGGTCGAGGCCGGCAAGCTGGAACTGGAGCAGGTGGCGTTCGATCCCGCACAGATCGTGCGGGAAGTGCAGGCACTGTTTGCCGAAACCGCGCATGGCAAGGGTTTGCAACTCGAAGCCGTGTGGCGGGGTGCAGAGAAAACCTATCTGGCCGACACGCACCGTCTGCGCCAGATGCTGTCCAATCTGATCGGCAACGCCATCAAATTCACCGACTACGGCCGGATAGGCATCGAGGCCGCCGAGATCGAATGCGACGGCAAGTGCGCCGTGCTTGAATTTGCAGTGACCGATACGGGAATGGGTATCCCCGTGGAAAAGCAGGGGTTGCTGTTCGCGCCCTTCAGCCAGGCCGACAGTTCGACCACGCGCGAGTTCGGCGGTACCGGATTGGGTTTGTCCATCGTCAAGCAACTGGCTCGGTTGATGGGCGGCGATGTCGGCCTCGACAGCGCGACCGGCCAGGGTAGCCGCTTCTGGTTCCGTATCCGCGCCGAGGTCGATACGATCGCCGAACGGCGTCGGCAGAATCGGCTCATCATTGCCGACCGGGCCTGCGAGTCGCCCCCCGCGGCCACTCGCCTCCTCATGCACGGCCACCTGTTGGTAGTCGAAGACGATGCGACCAACCAGAAAGTCATCCGGGTCATGCTCGATAGCCTGGGCCTGTCTGCCAAAATGGCTGCCGATGGCCGGCAGGCCATCGAGCATATCGACCGTGGCGAGCGTTTCGACCTGATTCTCATGGACGTGCAGATGCCGGTGATGGACGGCATCGCCGCGACCGAGCGCATCCGCCAGCGCGAACGCGCACGGGGCGAACCTCATCGCATCATCGTCGCCCTGACCGCCAACGCTTTTGCCGAAGACCGCGAGCGTTGTCTCATGGCAGGCATGGACGACTTCCTGACCAAGCCGATCGATATCGCTGCGCTTTCCGGATTGCTGAGCCACTGGCTGGCCCCGCAGGCCACGCCCGCGACCGCCAAACCTACCGCGGTCGAGGCGGCATCGGCCACGGCCGACGCCCCTGCCGATGCCGTCCTGCCAACGCCGACTTTTGCAGTAACGGCCCTGCTCAAACCACTCGGCGGCAATTGCGAATTGGCCCGCCTGATTGTCGATTCGGTGTTGAACGACTTTCCGGCGTATTTCGCACAACTCGAAGTTGCCGTCGAAGCGGCGGATTGGAAAACCGCCGAGCGCCACATGCACACCATGAAGGGTCTGGCCGCCCAGGTCGGCGGCCAGGAACTCGCCCGCCTGATGCGCGCAGCGGACGATCGGCTCAAGCGCGGTGAGGTGCTTGATGCGGATACTCTCGCACCATTGCAGACGGAATACGTCATCCTTGCCGCCGCCTTGCGGCAATGGTTCGAATCGGGCTCGTGACATCATGAACGATGGGTGGCAGGTATCCCACGGGCTACCGTCAGCAATCTGCGTTGGGTATTCCAGCAATTGCGGGGATTCCTCGACGATTGGCGGATGCATGAAAGACTTTGCGATCGGTACGGGGAGACTTTCATGGATGCGCATCCTGCGCGTTGTGGTGCTGTTGCTGTTTAGCAGCCTCGTACCCGTGCCCGCCAGCGCCGAGACGCTGACGTTTTCACCCATGCTCATCGACAAGCCGGAAACCGTCGCCAGCCGGTGGCGTCCGACGCTCGATCATCTCGAAAAGGCCCTGAGTGCGAACATCCGCATCGTCATCCAACCCGACTACGGAAAAATCATCGAGAAGTTCCGCCAAGGCGAAATCGACCTGGCCTTTTTGGGACCCTTGCCGTATCTGGAACTGAAACATAGTTTCCCCGCAGCTGTACCGGTGGCGCATATTCGCGAAGCCGACGGCCGAGCAAAATACACCTGCGCGATCGTTGCGCTGGCCGAACGTCAGTTCACGATCGCGGCCTTGCGCGACAAAACCATCGCCCTGACGCAACCGCTATCGACCTGCGGCTATCTCGGGACGGACGGCATCCTGCGCCAGGCCGGCGGCGGACTCGAATACAACCGTTATCGCTATCTTGGCTCCCACGAAAACGTCGCACTTGCGGTCGCCCGGGGCGACTACGACGCCGGCGGCCTGAAAACCGTCGTCGGACAGCGTTACGAACATCTTGGCGTGCGGGTGATCGCCGAGAGTGAGGCATTGCCGTCGTTTGCGTTGATCGCCAATGCCCGGAAGCTATCTCCGGCACGGATCGAGCGGATTCGCAAGGCGCTGGTGTCCGTCGCTCCGGCCATCCGCGCAGGCTGGGGCGGATCGCTCCAGCATGGCTTCGAAAGCGCGTCCGACCGCGATTACGACGGCATGCGCCGTTTCCGGATCGACGCCACGATCCCGCAGGAGGGAAACTATTGATGAGCGCGCTCAAACAGGCGAAGTTGGTGATCGGCTCGGGTATCTGGCTCGTCGTTTTCATACTGGCGAGCACCCTGCTCACGTGGCGCGAATACGCCAACTGGAAAAACCGGGAAGCCGGCTACCTCGACCAGCATGCGCAGGTGGTGACGCGCTCTTATAACAGCAGCGTCGGCGCCCACGCGCTGGCGACGGAAATCCTCGTCGATGAGTTGATACGTCAGCCCCGTATCCTGGCTACGTTCGCGCGCGGCATCGATGGCGACCCGACGGCGCAGGGGCAACTCTATCGCCTGCTGGCGCCCACCTACGACCGGCTTGTCCAGCGCGGCGTCCGCCAGTTGAGCTTCCATACGGCAAGCGCACACAGCTACCTGCGTTTTCACCAACCCGACCGCCATGGCGACCCGCTGATCGACGCTCGCCCCTCCCTGCGCATCGCCAACACGGAAAAACGTCCTGTCGCCGGCTTCGAGATGGGGCGCATCGTTTCCGGCTTTCGCTATGTCTTTCCCCTGTTTGCCGGCGATCGGCACCTGGGCAGCGTGGAGACCAGCCTGACGTTCCGGCACATCCGCGAGCGCATGGCGCAAGACGATCCGGGGCGCGAAGACGCCTTCGTGCTGCGACGCGATATGGTCGAGCGCATTGTCTTCGAGGAATCGCGGCGCCTGTATGCGCCCTGGCGAACAAACGCGGATTATCTGGAGGAGGACCCGGAACGCGAGCTTCCCGGTTCCGGCCCCCCGGCGTCGGCAACGGTCAAGACCATCGACGCCGCTCTCGCGGACGATCCGCGCGTTGGCGCGGGCATGGCCGTCGGGGCGACGTTCACCCTTCCGGTGTTCGCCAACGAAACGTATTGGGCGGTATCGTTCGTGCCCGTCCACGACGTAGCGGGCACGCAGGCCGCCTACGTCGTGGCGTATGCACCAGCCCCATTGCTGGCTTCCTTGCGCCAGGATTTTCTCGGGCTCGCGATTCTGTCCAATCTCGGCCTGGCGGCGATCTTTCTGCTGGTATTTCGCCTGTGGCTCTCGCGCGCGCGGCACGCCATGCTGGCGGAGCGCCTGCAGGCGATGACCGATGCGATCGCCGACGGACTTTACGTGATGGACGGCACCGGAAACATCGAGTTCGTCAACCCGGCGTTTGTTTCCATACTGGGCTACAGCACGCGCGATGCGCTCGATGGCGACGGTCATGCCCTGTTTCACGTGCATGACCGCAACGGGAGCACAATGGAGCATGGACGTTGTCCGATCCTGACCGAAACGCAGCATGGCCGTGCGTACCGGGGCGAAGAGATATTTCGCGCCAAGTCCGGAGAGTTGCGCGACATGGAGGTCGTCAGTCAGCCGGTGCGCGCAGCGACGGGCGAACTGACCGGAAGCTCGGTCACCGCCTTTCGCGACATCACGGAACGCAAGCGCAACGAGGCCGAACTGGCGCTTTACCGGCGCGACCTGGAATCCCTGGTGGCATCGCGCACGGCCGAACTGACGGAAGCAAAAACTGCCGCGGAAGCCGCCAATGTGGCCAAGAGTGCGTTTCTCGCCAACATGTCGCACGAAATCCGCACTCCGCTGAACGCCATTATCGGGCTGACGCATCTGATGCGGCATGGCGGAGTTCCACCCGACCAGGCCGACCGGCTGGAGAAAATCGACAACGCCGGCCATCATCTGCTCTCCGTCATCAACGATATTCTCGATCTGTCGAAGATCGAAGCGGGACGCCTGCAACTCGAAACTGTCGATTTTCATCTTTCTGCGGTTTTCGACGCCGTACGCTCCATCCTGTCGAATACCGCCGAGAACAAGGGCCTGACCGTGACGGTCGACTTCGATGCGGTACCGCTCTGGCTCAGAGGGGATCCGACACGCTTGCGCCAGGCTCTGCTCAACTTTGCCGGCAACGCCGTCAAATTCACCGAACGCGGCGGCATCGACCTGCGCGCCAAACTGCTGGAGGAAGATGGCGATACCCTATGGGTGCGCTTTGCGGTACAGGACACCGGCATTGGTATCGCCGCCGACAAGCTGGAATGCGTCTTCGACGCTTTCGAGCAGGGGGACGGCACCACGACCCGCAAGTACGGCGGCACCGGTCTGGGACTCGCCATCGTGCGCAACCTGGCCCGGCTGATGGGCGGCAACGTCGGTGTCGAGAGCACACCGGGCGTCGGCAGCACCTTCTGGTTCACCGCCCGACTGCAGCGGGGACAGGGCATGCTGCCGCAATCGCCCTCGCAGCACGGACATGCTGCACGGCTGTTGAGGATGCGTTCGCAACCCGCTCGTTTGCTGCTCGTCGAGGACAATGCGGTCAACCGCGAGGTGGCACTGGAACTGTTGCGCGACGTCGGTCTCGACGCCGCTGTCGCCACGGATGGGGTCGAAGCCGTCGACCTCGCCCGCCTGCAGCGCTACGACCTGGTACTGATGGATATACAAATGCCCAGACTCAACGGTCTCGACGCGACCCGGGCAATACGGGCCCTGCCCGGCTGGCAGGACATTCCGATTCTGGCGATGAGCGCCAACGCCTTCGATGAAGACCGCCTGGCCGCGAAAATGGTGGGGATGAACGGCCATGTCGCCAAACCGGTCGACCCCGATCAAATGTACGCAAGCTTGTTGCAATGGTTGCCTACGTGTCCGTCAAAAGCCGGCGTCGATGAAATAGCGCAAGCGGATACGGCACCGGCACCGACCGAGACAGTCGACGCCACGTTGCGCGCGCACCTGGAAGCCATCCCCGATCTCGATGCGGCCGCCGGTCTCGCGATAGCCCGTGGCAAGCTGTCGTTCTACCGACGTCTGCTCAAACTTTTCGCAGAAGGACACCGCGACGATGCATCGCGCCTCGCCGCCTTGATCGAACAAGGCAACCTGGCCGGAGCACGAATGATCGCCCACGGCCTGAAAGGCGTCCTTGGCAATATCGGCGCGAGGAGACTCCAGTCCCTGGCCAGCGAGCTGAACACCGCCATCGATCGCAACGACGCCGCAGCGGTACAAGCGGCCTTCCTCCCGCTCGCCGAGCGCCTGACGGCATTGATCGGAGCCTTGCAGGCCGCACTTACCGACGATGTTCGGCAGGACTGACCGTCCGCCCAAACGCCGACAGACGCCGTCCCGCCGGCGCCGACTTTTGCCTCCGGGGTTCGGTCCGCGACTAACCCTTCTTCTTGTTCATGAAGCCGTCGATGCCGGCCACGGCGTCGTCGCACATCATGTTGCAGGCCATGGTTTCGCCGGCCAGCTGGTAGGCGCCGGCCAGGCCCATTTCGAGCTGGCGGTAGAACAGCTGCTTGCCCATGGCGATGGCGGTCTGCGATTTGGCGCAGATGCTGTCGGTGAGGCGCTTCACCTCGGCGTCGAGCATGTCGGCGGGCACGACGCGATTGACAAGGCCGCGCCGCTGGGCTTCCAGCGCGTCGATGAAGTCGCCGGTGAGCAGCATTTCCAGGGCCTGCTTGCGGCCCATGTTGCGTGAAATCGCCACGGCGGGCGTCGAGCAGAACAGGCCGACGTTGATGCCCGAAACGGCGAATTTCGCGACATCGGCGGCGACGGCGAGGTCGCAGCTGGCGACCAATTGACAGCCGGCCGCCGTGGCGATGCCATGGACGCGTGCGATGACCGGCTGTGGCAGCGCGGCAATCGTCGTCATGACGCGGCCGCACTGACGAAACAGTGCCTGCATGTAGGTCTTGTCGTGATTGGCGCGCATCTGCTTGAGATCGTGGCCGGCGCAGAAGGCCTTGCCGGCAGCGGCGATGACCACCGCGCGCGCCGTCCCGTCGGTGCCGACTTTGTCGAGTTCGGCCTGCAGGGCGTCGAGCAGTTCGGTCGACAAGGCATTGAATTGATTCGGCCGATTGAGCGTGAGCGTGACGACGCCCGCCATCTCCTGGCGCAACAGCAAGCTTTCATTTTCCATGTTCACTCCCTCCTTGAGCATTGGTCCGCAGCCGCGGGGGTAACCAGCCAGTCGGCCAGCCGGTTCGCGAAACGGTCGACGGCACGGCCGGCCGCCGTCACGCCGCCCAGCGCATCCGGGGTCGGTGCGGCCTCTTCGATGTCGATGTCAAGCTGCACCGCGGGGGCGAGCCGGGCCCGTGCGGCGAGCCGTACATGACTGGCCGCCGGGGCAGTGAAGACCTGCTCGAACTCGACGAGCTCGACCCGGAACCGGCAGCCGGCCGGAATGTCGGCGCTGGCAAGACGGCGCTGCAGGTTCAGGCGCAACAGTTCGGCCGGCGGCGCGGCCCAGCGGCTTGCGGCGTAGACATGCCGCCGGGCTGGCGCGGCATGAAGCAACCGGTAGTGCATGGCCGTGCCGGCAAGCCATGACGGCGCAGTGACCGTGATGCGGAGCGGTACGGCCGCACGGGACATGGCGGGCCTGGCCATCACCGGCATGGGGCCGAAATCGTATTCCGTCTGCGCCACGGGACGTAGGTTGCCGAAGCAACCGGTCGAGAGCGCGGCGACGACGAGGAGCACTCCTCCGGTACGGTATCTCATGGCGAACTCCGAGGCAGGGCGTGGCCCGCTTCGCCGGGGCCGGGGGCCACGGTCGGCCGACCGAAGATCAGCGCTTGCGGAGCCGCGTCGAGCGTCTGCAGCAAGCGGTCGAGACGCTGCGTCGCTGCCGCAATGTCGCCCGCGAGCATTTCGGCCTGCGGTAGCGTGGCGGTATTGAGACGATCGCCGGCCCGATCGAGCTTTTGCGCCAGCGCGGTGAGGGTGCGGATCAGTTCGCGCGTTTCCAGCGCCAGCGGGGCCGCGGCTCCGGTCGCCGTGTCCAGTTGTGCCAGCGCGCTGTGCAGGTGCGCAAGATTCTGCTCGGACAAGACGCCGCACAAGGCGGCCAGAAGTGCCGGCAATTGCTTGAGGCTGTCGGCCGCCACGGCCAGCCGCTCCAGCGTCAGCGCGGCATTTTGCAAGTTGCGGTCGTCGAGCAGACGGTTCAACCGCTGGCCAATCTCGTTTATTTGGCCCGCGATATCCCCGGCCTGATCGCCGAGCGTATCGATCAAACCGGGACGGATCGGCAGGCGCGGCGGCGTCGCACCACCGGTTGCCAGCGGCGTGCCGCCGCCCCCCGGGTCTTCTTCCAGCATCACATAGGCGAGACC
>CAYNCH010000077.1:0-7805 GCA_964395815.1 uncultured Methyloversatilis sp. | reverse complement strand
CTTGCCAATGATGAAAGTCGGTAGCAGCGCAACGCCTAGGCCACCCAAGACTGCCTGCGACAGGGCCTCGTCATCGTCGACATGCAGCGAACCTGAAACCG
Organism: uncultured Methyloversatilis sp.; assembly: GCA_964395815.1. Taxonomy (GTDB): domain Bacteria; phylum Pseudomonadota; class Gammaproteobacteria; order Burkholderiales; family Rhodocyclaceae; genus Sulfuricystis. Next base: position 7,704 of record CAYNCH010000077.1, on the reverse strand, counting down.
GCACCTCGATTTCCCCCCTTGGCCCATTGAATCGCCACAGGCCCTGTTCTCCTGAGCGGGTGTAGTCGAGGCAATTGTGCTGTACCAGATCGGTCGGCGTGAGGGGCAGGCCGTGTTTTTTAAAATACCCCGGCGTGCCGCACAGCTTGCGGCGCACTGGCGCGAGTTTCCGTGCCACCAGGGGCAGCGGTGGTTCGGCAGTGACGCGAATCGCCATGTCGTAGCCTTCCTCGGCCAGGTCGATCAGGCGGTCGGTAATGGTCAGTTCCATCTTCAAGCCGGGGTGCGCCGTCAGGAAGTCAGCGAGTGCCGGCGCGACATGCAGGGTACCGAAGGCTACCGAGGCGCTCACCCGGAGGGTGCCGCGCGGTTCGTCGGCGAAGCTGCCGACGACCTGCTCAAGTTGATCCAACTCTTCCAGGATGCGCCCCGCATGGGCGGCCACCACTTGGCCGATTTCCGTCAGGCTCAGGTGCCGTGTGGTGCGATTGAGCAGTCGCGCATCCAGGGATTTCTCAAGCTTGGCCACCGCTTTGCTGACCACCGAACGAGACGTGCCGAGGCGTCGGGCTGCCTCGGCAAAACTACCCACTTCGGCGACGCGAGCAAATACCGCCAATAAATTCAGATCAAACATAAAAGCCGCACTATCTCCGAGTAGTCCTGCGTGTCATTGTATCCGTACAGGATACATTTAGTTTCCGATCTCCGGACTAATCAAGTCACGGACTGTTGGATAACATGCACCATGATGGAACACGATAATGTATCTGCCGATTCCCGCCATGGCTTGCCCACACAGAGGCCAGAGGAGTTGCTCGTGTCCGTGAATGATTACGTTCGCTTGCGTGAACTTGTTGGAGATAACGCCTTGGCCGAAGAGTTGGAACGCGCAATTGTTGTTCCAGCAGATCGTATCCCGAAGAACGTGGTCACGATGAACTCTCGCCTAATCTACTCCGACGAAAGTAGCGGAACGACTCGAGAAGTCGAGTTGGCTTACCCCGACGAGGCTGATCCCGCGACGGGCAAGGTCTCGGTATTGGCCCCGGTTGGTTGCGCGCTCCTCGGCCTGAGTGCTGGGCAATCGATTGAGTGGAATTTGCCGGGCGGCAAGGTTCACCGCCTGCGGGTTGAACGAGTTCTGTTTCAACCCCAACCCATCGGCTCAGACACCGCGCCCGCCATAACCTTATAGCAAGCTGCATAGCCATGCACCTCCCATGGATCAACGCGCTGACACATCACACGAATTATTTGCTTGCCCAACAAGCGGGGCAGGTGTTTCACGCCATGAGCCGGGAATTCGAGTCGACCCTGATCCGTTGCGCACTGGCCGCCACAGGAGGCTGCCGCATGAATGCCGCCCGCTTGCTGGGCATTGGCCGTAACACCATCACGCGCAAGATCAACGCATTCGGGCTGGACAGCATAGATGACTCATCCCGCCAAATGCGCAAATCGCAGTCCCGCTCAAAACGGTCTAAGGAAACGCTGAACAAGCCGTCGAAAAATGAAGCGACGAATCGAACTTGACCTCAAATGACGAATCGATCGGAATCTTTATCGCATTGGGGCCAGATTCTGGCCCGGGTTGGTGGTGTTTCTGCCTTGGTTCGCTCATGCTGGACGCACCTCTCCCGTCACGGGTCGTCCCCACTTGACCAGATTGATCAGGGCCAACATGGCGAAAGCCCGGTTGGCGTTCTTCGCCAAACCACGGTACCTGACCTTGGCAAAGCCCCACAGACGCTTGAGCGTCAGGAAGGGATGCTCGACCTTCGAACGCACGCTGGACTTGCGCCGATTCGTTTCCAAGTCGGCATCCGTCAGCGGACTGTTGCGGTAAGCTCGCTTGTTGGTGAAGTCCTTCGCCCGTGGGGCAATGTCTCTGAGCCGTTCCCGCTGAGCTTTGCCCCGGTAGGCGCTGTCGCCGTAGAACCTGGTTTCCTCCCCATGCAGCAGGTTGGGCACTTCATGGCTGTCATGGACATTGGCGGCAGTAACGCTCGCACTGTGGATCAAACCGGTCTTGCTGTCAGCACCGATATGTACCTTCATGCCGAAGTGCCACTGATTGCCCTTCTTGACCTGATGCATGTCCGGGTCACGTTTCTTCTCTTCGTTCTTGACCGAGGGCGGGGCCGCGATCAGGGTGGCATCAACGATAGTTCCACCCGACAGCTTCATGCCGTTGGCCAGCAACAACTCGCCGACCTTGGCGAACATGGCCGTGCCCAGTTGATGTTCTTCCAGCAGATGGCGGAACTTGAGCAGGGTGGTGGCATCTGGTACGCGTTCGCGGCCGAGGTCGATTCGGCAGAACTCCCGGAAGGTGAGAACATCGTACAAAGCGTCTTCGCAGGCTTCATCGGCCAGATTGAACCAGTTGGCGACAAAGTACATGCGCAGCATGCGCTCCAACCCCACCGGCGGGCGACCGTTGCCAGTCTTCGGGTAGTGCGGTTCGACCAAGGCACAAAACTCGGCCCACGGCACCAGACTTTCCATGCGCGCCAGAAACTCGGCCTTGCGCGTCGGTCTCGCGTGCCTCTCGAATCTCATCCCTGCCGCCAGCGTCATCTGCTTCATTCTCATTCCTTCGGTGAATCGATCTCAACATCAGACTCTATGACAGGAAAATCGTTCACCACTTGTTCAGTGTTTCCCTAAATAACAAACCACACCAAGGAGGATTAAATGTCGGAATCACAGAACATTGCTTCTCCCGTAGCGCCCCCCGATTCGGCAGAAAAAGACATGCTACATCCGATCACGCCGGAGCAACGCTACCACTATGTCGAGGTCGCCGCTTACTACATCGCTGAAAAACGAGGCTTCGATGCCGGGTCTACCGAAGAAGACTGGGCACAGGCAGAACTGGAAATAGATCGCTTGTTGGCTGAGAGGCAGATCAATCACTGAACAGGGTCTGTAGGTGCAATCCGAGCGGAAATCCCAAGAGTAACAACTTGAACTCGATTTCACCCGATTCGGTGTTGAAATTGTTTCATGAAAACGCCTTCCTTGACCTACGCAAGCTGGCCTTCCAACTTGGTGTTGATACCGATAATTCAATGCTCGCTGCGGTCATCGGCAATCTGCAGCGAAATAATAAAATTTGCCGCATTGGAGGAGAAGGTCGTCATGCCCGGTTCGTGCTGACGACGTTTGAGGGATGAAGTTATGACCGGATTTTAAAACCGGATTACTGGCAGTTTTGAGTTCCGATAACACCAAGGAGGACAGCAATGTTTCCGGAATATCGCGAGCTATTTTCTCAACTCAAGGCGAATGACCGTCACTTTGACCACCTGTCCAGCAAACACAGCGAACTGGATCAGAGGGTAAAGCAGATGGAGGCCCATATCGAACCGGCAAGTCATGAGGAAATCGAGATATTGAAAAAGAAAAAATTACGGCTCAAGGACGAAATGTACGAATTACTCAAGAAAGCCGACTCGACCTCGCATGCATGAAAAATTCGTGTGACGCAAAACCTGCCCCCCTCATGAGAGGGCCAACGCATAGCAATATCAATTCGAAAATGCTTCCCAATGATCTGGTCGCCTTAATTGAAAATGGCATCGTCGAAACGATATCCATCAGCAGGGCATCGCCAAATGCTGCATGGTCTGTTTCTGCCTATGGAAGGGCCTTGCCCGCAGATGTCGTCAACAGAATCGAACTCAACTCTGAAGGCGGCCAGCGCGTGTGGGCCGACCTTGATGCCGCCTACTGTTTTATCCGCAAATGCGGATTTCAGCGGGCGATCTTGATTAACGGTTGAAAGGCGCCGGTGCCTGATGCCAAGGGTGCTCAGAGTGGGCATGTCCCCAGCCATAGCCCACTGATTAAGGATTCGGGCCGCGCAGAGGCGCACACCTTTCCGCTATCGAACCACGCATCCACATGTACATTGAGTCCGGCAAACACACCGTAGCCTTGGCCCGCTGCAATTTGTCCTGTTGCCATCAGGCTCTCGCCCACACGGATGGCGCCGCCCACCGTGATGTCTTTACCGGCCTTGACGCCGAAATTGGCATTGAGATGCGTGGCACAGGAGATTGATCCACCGGCAAGAATGCCCTGACCAATCTGGAGGGTGTCGTCCGTTGCAATACTGCCACCCACCCGGAGGTTTTTCCCGCACGCTATCTTGCCTGCGACGACCAGATCCTGGCTGACGCGCACATCGTTTGTAACACTGAGTTTGCCCTGCGTGCGCAAACCCCAGCCAACTCGCAAATCTCCCCCGCAGAGAATGTCGGCCTCGCTGTCGATCCCCCAGCCCGTTCGGATATCGCCTCCGGCTTCGAGAGTGCCTTGGCAGCGGAGCTGACCTTCCACGCGGATGTCATCGCCTGCGAACAGGGCACCATCAATCCGCGCACTCCCCCCGATATGCAAGTTGCGCCCCACGCGCAGGAGTGCGCCCATTTCTACGTTGCCGCGAATTTCTAGTGAACCGGAAAACACCATGGCCTCTGCGTTCAGATCATCAAGGACCAAACGCGTATGAGTCGGTCCGAACTGCGACAGCAACCAGCATGCATCATCCACACGCCCGGCATTCACCAACGCGTCAAGCAATTCCTGATAGTTGCCTCCGACTTCAAAATGGCGCAGGAACCACCGGTAGCCTTCAGCGCAGGGGTTTTTTGCCCTGACAAACTCTCGCGTCAGATCCATTGGGCAGCCCGCGCCATAAGTCTCGTCATCCCAGTCATTCCTGATAACAGGCCATCGTCTCGTTCGAGTATGACCACAAGGGCTGATAATGACTCAGCCACACCACCGCCTCCGCAGATTCCCTCGACAGCTTACGCAATGTTCGTGAGAAGCCGAGCAGGTCGAGCAGGGGTGCCTCCCCTCGGATCACACTGGTCGGCTGACGCTTTTCGATATCGCTGATGCTGGCACCATGCGCGGACAGGCTTTTGCGTATCGGTTCGACATACGACGGCTCGGTGGCAATCCGGAAACCCATGATCGGTTCCTGCCAGCCATCCGCGTAAGCCAGCCGGATATGCGGTGTGGCGAATCTGACCTCGGGCCCGAACATCTCCATGAGAAATGTTCTTGGCTTGAGCAGGTCGGCTTCGGTCATGACCAGTATCCGCAAGCCATCACGGGTAGCCTCGAAGACCGTGTCCTCGTATTCCGGCAACAGGTCGATCGCCTTTTTTACGAAGATGCGCTGCGTCCTGTACTTCGGACACGTGACCAGTTGTTCGAGCGGGTACAGATCATGAGCATTCATATCGGCTCCTGCTTACTTGATCAGGGTAACGGGGATGGCTGCACGCTGCACAACGCTCTGCGAAACCGAACCCCAGACGATGCCGCCCAGCGCTCCCAAGCCGCGCGAGCCCATGGCAATGTGGCCACAGCCGTATTGCCCGATTGCATCGAGGATATTGCTGGCCGCGTCACCTACTTCGCGATGGACATCGAACGGGAGCTTGGCGATTTCCAAAAGGCTGATTGCATTGTCGAGGCATGCCTCGCTATCGGCGACGTCGTTGGGTCTGACGTTGAGCAGGTGCACGCCTGGCGAGCTCTCCAGTTGGCTGAGATGCCGGATGACATAACCCACCGCACGCAACGCAGCCTGCGAACCATCGCAGGGAATCAGCCAATTGACCCATTCGGCCGGAAAACTGCCGATACGGTCGCTCGATTTCACCAGCGTGACCGGGATCATTGCATTGCTCACCACATCCATAGCAACGGAACCGAGCAACAAAGTCTGCAAACGGCCCGTGCCGTGCGTCCCGATAATGATCTCGGCCACATTGTGCGTGCGATAGTAATCGTGGATGACTTGCGCAGGCGACCCTGTGGCGATATGTAGCTGATGGCTTTGCTGATTCACCGCCAGGAAATCGCGCACTTCCTCGGTTTCGAGGAGGCCTTGACGCTCAACTGAATCATCCAGAGCATCAACTGAGCCGATTACTTGTACGTTAAGCACATGCAATTCGGCATTCTGCCGCTGGTCGGCCAAACGCAAGGCGACGTTCAGGGCAGTCAATGAAGCCAGTGAGCCATCAACCGGCACAAGGAAGATAGTCGGCCGGATATCGTTAACCTCGCGCGACCAAGCCGTCATGCTGACGACACGGCCATACTTGTCGTGCTCGACCACATCCCAAACCATGCTGCCGACTCTTAAATCCATGATGACCTTCCTTCTGTTTCCCAAGCTGCCAACAAAAATATGTCGATTTGACTTTGGCGTGCGAACTTACAGATGGAAATCGCCTGCGGCTTCCGGCTGATAAAGCACTTTCCCAATCCGGATATGGCGGGTCCGGTTCGTCATGCGCCAGTCGAAGGCATCGCCCTCCTTGTAGCCAAGGATTGCAGTGCCCATGTCGGAACAGACCGACAGCTTTCCGGCACTATCGTCCGCATCCTCTGGGAAGACCAACGCCACCTCCAGTTCTTCATCGTCCAGTTGGACCAAAGCCCTTGAGTTCATCGTGACGACATCCTGCGCCACTTGGCGCGAATCGACGATGATGGCCCGCTCGATCTCGTGCTCGAGTTCGAAAACAGACGAGGGATGCTCAAACGCGAGCAGGTTCGTGAGGCGCACCTTGTCGAATTCGGTGATGTGGATGTCAGGGACGTAATCTGCAGGGCTTTTGCGCAAGAGCCGGAGATAACGCTCGGAGCTTATGGCAAAGGATTTCAGGGCAGGCGTCTGGCTTTCGAGCAGAAAGCCACAGCTTTCGAACGCTTTCAACGAGCGTGCGTTTTCCGTATGGATCTTGGCGATGAGCTTATCGGCCCGGATGTCGAAAAACGCGATCTTCATCCCCTCGCGGATGGCGCTGGCACCAAGCTTGCGCCCCCAGTTATCACGGTTGCCGATGACCAGGACCATTTCGCAGTCCGCGCCGGTTTTGACGAGACGTACAAATCCAACAGGGACGTCGTGGCGGTCGTAGGCCATGAAGAACCGACCGCCCTGGTTGAACAGATGGGTCAGGATCGGCAATTGGACGCGACCGATAACCTCTTCGATGAACCGGGAGACGTGGCGCGAATCACTCAGGTAGCGGGTGACGCACTCGTCCCCCAGCCAGCCCATGAGCGTGAGCGCATCAGACCGAGTGATTTCGGGACACAGGGATACGAAAGGCTTATCACCTAATTTGGTAGACATGATTATTTCGAAAATAAGGCTAAACCGGACTTAAGACGCCGAGGCATGCCACGCACAGTTCCAGTGTAACCAAGAGCCAATTCATTGATTAGTATCAGTGTCAGCACCTGAATGTATCCCGTACGGACACAATGAACCTCATAACGAATCTCGTGTCATTTCCCGCTTCGGATCGAATTTAGCTGTCGCCTAAAATGACAGCGGCCGTTGATCGCCATCGGTAGTTGAACGGCAAGTGACCAGCGCATTGCCGCCCGACAAGGCCCCTCGGGCCTAAGGCCGGACTGGCCGACGAGCCGGAATAGACCCTCCGGCAGGTATTTGAGTAGAGCAGTCGCCTGAACGTCATCATCAGGCAAGCAACCGCATCCTTGATCCGGCAAGTGCCATGGTGAAGGAATCAAACTGCCGGCAGTATCAATGATGCCTGAAGCCCGCCCAATGAGGATTTCGCCAACACCAAATCACCGCCGTACATTCGCGCCAGGTCGGCGGTGATGGCAAGCCCCAATCCCGTACCGGGTACC